>JAXDJP010000056.1:0-2746 GCA_034665645.1 Actinomycetota bacterium
CGATCGTGTTGACGGCGTACACCTCGTTCACGCGATCGAAGTTCGTATCGAACGCGTTCATGACCATGACCATCTCGTGCGCCTCGGGTCGTCCTTTCTTGGGATCAACGATGAAAGCCCCGTACAAACCTCGATGGATGTGTTGCACGAGGGGCAGCGAATGACAGTGATAGAGGTGCGTCCCGAACGGCTCCGCGATGAAGTCGTAGACGAAACTCTCGTTCGGAGGAACCTCACCTGCGCCGGGCACACCATCCATCCTCGAAGGATGAAAGCCGTGGAAGTGCATCGTGTGGCTGTGGTCGGTGGTGTTCACCAGCGTGATCCGGATCCGGTCACCTTCGGTGGCCCGGATCGTAGGTCCGGGGACGCGACCGTTGTACGTCCACGCGGGGAAGAAGACCCCCGGAGCGACCTCGATGTCTTTCGTAACGACCGCGAACTCGAACTCCCGAACCGTTCGGCCGCTCGAGTCCTTGCTGGTCGCGCCTCCGTCGAAGTCCGTCAACATCGCCGTGGGATCGAAGCCGTTGCGCGCGTGATCGACCCTTCCGACCGTCCCGTGCAGATCGTGTGAGTCGTGGAGCCCGCCGTGGTCGTGCGTCTGCGCTGCGACGAGATCCTTCGCTCCCACGACGGCCGCGCCGCCAAGCGCGCCCGCAGCACCCAATCGCTGCAAGAACCGACGGCGATCTACGCCACCCATACGGCCTCCGCGAGCTCGCGCGACAGGGCGTGACGCGACGACGCGTCGTCGCCGACACGAACGAACAGCGGCCCGTTGACCGGCCCTCGGTCGACCACCTCCACCTCGACCCCGGGTTTGATCCCGGCCCGCGCCAGGTACCTGAGTGCCTCGGGCACCGTGTCCGAGACCCGATCGACGGCGACCTTCTCCCCGGGCCCCACCGACCAGAGGTGACGTTCTGATGCGGCGGGCATAGCGAGGTCCTTCCCGGGGATCGGGTGACCGTGCGGATCGAACCTGGGGTTGCCGAGAAGCGACGCGATCCTCTCCTCCAGACGCTCGGAAAGGACGTGTTCGAGGACCTCGGCCTCGGCGTGGACCTCGTCCCACGGCACCCCCATCGCCTCGGCGAGATAGGTCTCGAGGAGCCGGTGATGCCTGATCACCTCGAGGGCGACCCGGCGCCCCGCCTCGGTCAGCTCCGCCCCCCGGTAAGGAACGTGCACCACGAGCCCGAGACCCGACAGCCGCTTCAGCATGTTCGTTGCCGAGGCGGCCGAAACGCCGAGGCGACCGGCGAGAGCCGTCGTCCCGACGAGGTCCGACCCGGCAGGCTCCCCCTCGAGCATCAACGCCTTCAGGTAGTCCTCGGCGGCGGGCGATATCTGGGTAGGCATAACCCAAATTTAGTTGAAGCTAATCTTTAATTCAACCAGGGCTTTTCCGGGGGCGTCGGACCCGCGCTCTACGCTTGAGAGATGAGCCCCCTGCCGCAGCGCCCGGCCGAGCGCGTCGTCGCGATCTCCTTCCTCGTGACCTGCGTCCTGGTCGTCCTCAAGTTCGTCGTGTGGGCGTCCACGTCCAGCCTTTCGGTCCTCTCGCAGGCGTTCGATTCGGTCCTCGACCTCGTTGCCCTCGGCCTTCTGTTCCTGGGCCTGAGGGTGGCCGCCAAGCCCGCGGACTCCTCGCACCACTACGGGCATGCGAAAGCGGAGAACCTCGTCGCGTTCACCCAGACGCTCATGATCGGGGGGGTCATGGCCCTCGTCGCGATCGAAGCGGTGAGACGCCTTGCCGGTGCCCCGGAGGCACCGACTGCGCCCTGGTACGCGCTCGCGCTACTGGGATCGTCCGCGCTGGTCGACGCGATCCGGATCCGATTCCTGCTCGCCTCGGCGCGGCAAGAGGGCTCCGAGGCCCTGATGGCGGGAGCACTGAACATCGCCGGGGACGTCGGCACCGCGGTCATAGCGCTGATCAGCCTCATCCTCGTTCGCGCCGGAACGACGAAAGCAGACGCGGCGGGAGCGCTCCTCGTCGCGATACTCGTCGTGGCCGCCGCGGTCCGAGTGGGAAAGAGGTCGGTCGACGTGTTGATGGACCGAGCTCCCCTGAAGATCGAAGAGATCCGGGCCGCTGCTGCCGGGGCGGCCGGCGTCACCGAGACCCGGCGCGTACGCGTCCGCGGGAGCGGAGACAATCTGTTCGCAGACGTAACCGTCGCGGCCGGCCGCACCGCTTCGTTGGAGAGAGCGCACGACATCGCCGAAGCCGTCGAGCGCGAGATCGCGGTAGTGGCACCGGGGGCGGACGTCGTCGTCCACGTAGAGCCGGCGTCGGAGACAAGCGGCCTAGGAGAGCGCGCTCATGCAGCGGCGTCGCGGACGGAGGGTGTGCACGAAGTACACAACGTCCTGGTTCACGCGTTCGACGACGAGGGGCAGCCGAGCCTTCACGTGACTCTTCACGCGAAAAGCGATCCCGGCATCTCCGTGGAGGAAGCGCACGACCTCTCCGAGCGCATCGAAAGCACGGTCGCCGAAGAGCTCGGTGAAAGGGTGCGCGTCGACACCCACATCGAGCCCTTATCCCGAACGGCGCTCGGCAAGGACGTCACCGATGGTCGCTCCGACATCATCCACCGGGTCGGGGAGCTGGCCGCCCAAGAGCCCGACGTACTGGACTGTCACGAGGTCTTGATCACGTCGGTCGCCGGAGAGCTCTCCCTCGTTGCTCACGTGCGCGGCAGGGCAACCCTTCCACTCGACCGGATCCACG
>JAXDJP010000057.1:0-4227 GCA_034665645.1 Actinomycetota bacterium
AGCCCGTAGATGTACTTCTGCATCGGGATGTCGAGGACGACTCGCAAACAGCGTCCGCTAGAGCAACGGAACGAACCGATGTCCATCTCTCCATAACGGAAGTCGTTGTTCTTCTCGTTGATATGCAACAGAGAATCGAACTTGGCGTATTTGACGATCACGGGGTGCGCGCCATCGCCGAAGACGGTCCTGCCGTCTTTCTTGAACTGATGACCGTTCCTGAAGATGTTCACGCCGCCACTCGACGCCGCCTCGATCCTCCAACTCGTACCGGCGTCGCCGTCGGTCAGCCGTTCCTTCGCGTCCGCGACGATGAGCGCCACCGTCCCCGGCTTGTCGCCCATGCCCTTGGAGGAGAAGGACACCGACTTCGTCGAGGCCCCGTAGCCCGGGTAAAGACCGATCCGGATCGACTCGGGCATCTCGCGCTCGGAGACCTTCGCTCCCGTGTAGTAGTGCTCGAGGATCTGGGTCGAGTTGCGGCCCTCGAGGGCGCGGCCGTAGGCCCCGTACTGGGACATGCCGATCCCGTGCCCGAAGCCCCCGCCGTCGATCGTCACCACCCGATCGGCCAGGGCGGGCCCCGCTAGACCCACGGAGGCGGCCACCATCAGGACGACCGACGCTGCAGCCAGCCGGTAGCGGATCTTCACATCTGCGACTTTGACAACTCTAGTTAACAAAAACATCAGTCCTTCAAGGTACTCCTCGGAGCGCTCTAGGGGAAGTCCCCCTCCAGGGCGGAGGCGTAGGCCGTGATCGTGGCCGCCGCCGTGCGCTCCCACGTGAAAGCGGCGGCGTGCGCCCGCCCCTTCATCGCTAATCGGCGTCTCGTGTCCTCCTCCGAAGTAAGCCGGGACAGTGCCTCCGCCATCGCATCGACGTCCTGCGGGTCGACCAGCACCCCTGCGTCCCCGATGACCTCCTCGGCGGCGGGATAGCGGCCGACCAGCACGGCCGTCCCCGCAGCCATAGCTTCGAGGGGGGGAAGGCCGAAACCTTCATACAACGACGGGTAACAAAAGAGGTCGGCCGCGGCCATAAGCCCCGGGAGACCCTCGTCGGCGACCCACCCGATCGGAAGCACGCCCTTGGCCTCGGGTAACTCGGGTCCCCAGCCCTTGGGCCCCGCAAGTACGAGGGTCCAATCCTTCGGAGCGGCCCGCTCCCACGCCTCGGTAAGGCGGCGAAGGTTCTTGCGCGGAGCGAGACTGCCGGCGGCGAGAGCGAAGCGGCCGGGGATGCCGAGCTCGCCCAGAAAAGTGTTCGCGGTGGGCGGAGGACGGAAGAACACCGGCGCGACCCCTTCGTACGTGACATCGACGCGATCGGCGTCGACCGGAAGTCGCGCGACGACTTCCCTCTTGATCGCCTCCGTGGGAACGATGACGCGCGCTGCCCGCTCGACCGACCACGGGACGAGCGATCGCAAGCGATCCGCTCCGGGGAAAGCGCCCTCGTCGAAGAACGAGAGGTCGTGGATAGTCACGACTCCGCGCGTCTTCCCCAAGGGCGGAAGAACGAAGTTCGTTCCGTGGAAGAGATCGACCTCGCCCACAAGTCGCCGCAACGATGGGCGGCCGATTCGCATCCACATCGTCTGCGCGATGCGCGCCGGAACCCGCAGGCGTTTGATGTCCTCGACTGAATCGCCGCGAAGCGCTACGGCGTACCGCACGACTTCGGTTCCGACCGTCTCCAGAGCATTGCCGAGTTCCCTGACGTACCGGCCCACGCCCGTCGGAGGATCGAGGAGCGGCCCCGCGTCGAACGCGACACGCATCGCGTTACCGGGTGGCAGCTTCGGCCACTTCTCGGTTCTTCAAGTACCAATCGATCGTGGTCCGAAGCCCATCCTCAAGTGATGTCTTGGCCTCGAAGCCCAGGATCTTGCGCGCCTTAGTGGCGTCGACACGACGACGCGGTTGGCCGTCCGGCTTTGAGGGATCCCATCGGATCTCTCCTTCGAAACCGACGAGCCGAGCGATCATGGGCGCTAGGTCCTTGATCGCAACCTCGTTATCGGATCCGAGATTGATGGGTTCTCCGCCGTCGTACTTCTCGGCTCCAAGAACGATGCCCTCCGCCGCGTCTTCAACGTAGAGGAACTCGCGCGTCGCGCTTCCGGTCCCCCACACATCGATGTGATCGGAACCGGACTCTTTCGCCTCCACGGTTTTCTTGATCAACGCGGGGATGACGTGTGACACGGCCGCGTTGAATTTGTCACCGGGTCCATAAAGGTTCGTAGGTAGGAGGTAGATGGTGTTCTGTCCATACTGCTGGCGGTTCGCTTGCGCGTGCACCAGCAACGACTTCTTCGCCAATCCGTAAGGAGCGTTCGTGACCTCGGGATACCCATCCCACAGCGACTCCTCCTTGAAGGGAACCGGCGTGAGGTTCGGATACGAGCAGATCGTTCCGACCAACACGGTCTTCGGCACCGACCCGACGCGCGCCTCCTCGATCACGTACGTGCCCATCAAGAGGTTCGTGAGGTAAAGCTCCGCTGGGTTCCGCATGTTCGCCCCGATGCCGCCCACGCGCGCGGCCAGATGGATCACGAGGTCGGGAGTTGCCTCGGCGTAGAGCTTCTCGACGTCGTTCGGTTTCGTGAGGTCGAAATCGCGGCTGCGAGGCGCCATGACCTCTGCGGCGCCTCGCTCGACCAATTTCCGGCTCACCACACGCCCCAAGAAACCAGAGCCCCCGGTGACGAGAACCCGCTTGCCCGCCCAGTATCCGGCCCCCTCGGAGCGCGACCCGGCGCCCGTTTCCACGTCTTTCGCGTCCATCGGTGAAGGCTATAAGAGAATCAGTTCGTGACTTCTTCCCGGCGCGTCGCGATGACCGTCGAACAATTCTGGCATCGCGTCCCCGGTGGGACCGCCGTAGCTACGCTCGGGATGGCGCAGGCACTGCACCGGAGAGGCGATCTGGACCTGGTCGGGGTTGCAGCCTCGCACCGGTCGGGTCCCGCCGGTCCGTGGAAACTTCCGATCCCAGTGCGTCACTTGCCGCTGCCCCGCGTTGCTCTCTACGAGGCGTGGCACCGTCTCCGCAGACCCGCAGTCGAACGCGCCACCGGTGCGGTCGATGTCATCCACGCAACGACGATCGCCATCCCTCCTAAGTCGGCGCCTTTGGTCGTGACGATCCACGATCTCGCGTGGCTGCGCGAACCCGCTCACTTCACCCCTCGCGGGATCTCGTTCTTCAACCGAGGACTCAAGCTCGCGCTAAAGGATGCAGACATCGTGATGTGTCCTTCCACGGCCACGCTTGAAGACTGCGCCCAGAATGGGTTCGACAGAGAGAAACTTCGTCTCGTGCCGATGGCAGCCGGTGCCCGCGTCGCTACCTATGAGGAGATCCTCGAGGCCAAGACGAGATACGGGTTGCCCGATCACTACATCTTGTGGACGGGCACGATCGAGCCTCGGAAGAACCTGTCCCGACTGCTGCAGGCTTACGCCACGTTGGATGGGGAAGTCTCTCTTGTATTGGCGGGACCGAAGGGGTGGAACGAGGATCTCGATGCTTTGGTCAAGGACAAGAGAGACAAGGTGAAGGTGATCGGCTTCGTGCCGCCGGCCGACCTCGCTCCTCTGTACGGGGGCGCCGACGTTTTCTGTTTCCCGTCCCTCCTCGAAGGGTTCGGACTACCCGTCGTCGAGGCCATGATCCAGGGGACGCCGGTCGTCACCTCCAAAGGAACCTCGACGGAAGAGATCGCTAAAGGAGCGGGAGTGCTCGTAGACCCGCGCGACGCAGGGTCGATAGCCGTTGGTCTGGCGAGCGTTCTCCACGACGCGGAGCGAGCGGAGCGCCTCTCGGCGGCCGGCCGCGAACGCGCGACCCATTACACGTGGGAGAGAACCGCCGAACTCGTCGCCGGCGTCTACGCGGAGGCGAGTCGATGAGAAGCGTCGGGATCAATCTCTTGTGGATGGTCCCGGGAGTCGTCGGAGGCTCAGAAACCTATCTAACGCGGCTCTTGCGCGGGTTGGCCGAACGGGACGCCGACCTCGAGTACACGATCTTCGCACTGCCTCAATTCGCAGAGGCCTATCCCGACCTTGCGAGCTCGTTCGAGGTCTCGTACGCGCCGCTCAGCGGGCAGATGAAGTCTTTCCGGGTGGCGGGAGAGAATTCTTGGCTGGCGGCCCAGTGCCGTCGCCGCGGGATCGACCTCATCCATCACGGAGGCGGGACGATGCCGCTGCT
>JAXDJP010000058.1:0-5389 GCA_034665645.1 Actinomycetota bacterium
CGAGGGTCACCTCGTCCTCCGCGGCGAGGGTGGGGTCGTATTCCGGCCAGCTCTGGTCGTGGATCGACTCATCGTGACCGAGACGGCGCCATTCCTCCTCGGTCAGATACGGCGTCATCGGCGCAAGGAGCAGCAACAAGCTCTCGACCACTTCGAGCAAGATCCCTCGATTGTTGCCACCCACAGCGCGGTAGCGATACGCCTCGTTCACCAGTTCCTGCAGGCGAGCGACGATCGTGTTGAAGCTGAAATTTTCGTAGTCGCGCGTTGCCACCTTGATCGTGCGGTGCAAGAACTTGCGCAAAGCGAGCTCGGCGGGGCCGCGCGTTGCATCGTCCGGTGCGACAGGCATGTCTGCAACGTCCTCGCACAGACGCCACACCCTCTGCAGCCACGGCGCGGTCACGCGACCGATCGAGCGGACGCCCTCGTCCGGCCAATCGAACGGAGCCTCGGGGGGGCCGGAGAAGAGCATGTACAGACGCAGAGCATCGGCACCGTATCTCTCGAATGCCTCGACGGGTTCGACGACGTTGCCGCGCGATTTCGACATGCGCTTTCCGCCCATCGTTATGACACCTTGATTCAAGAGGGCCGGGAAAGGCTCGGGATCCTCGGTCATGCCGATGTCCATCAAGAACTTCTGGATGAAGCGCGTGTAGATCAGGTGCAGGACCGCGTGCTCGCCTCCGCCGGTGTACTGGTCGACCGGCATCCACGCGCGATCCTTCTCGGGATCGAAGGGCGCGCTCTCGTTGTGCACGTCCAAATAGCGGTGGTAGTACCAGGACGAGTCGACGAATGTGTCCATCGTGTCCGTCTCGCGTTTCGCGGGCTTGCCGCACCGCGGGCAGGCGACGTTCACCCACTCGTGAGCGGTCGCGAGCGGGGCGACACCTTCGTCCTGTGGCGTGAAATCCACCTGCTCTGGAAGTTCGACCGGAAGTTGATCGTCGGGCACCGGGACCTCGCCGCATTCGTCGCAGTAGACGATCGGGATAGGCGTTCCCCAATACCGCTGACGGCTGATCAACCAGTCGCGCAGACGGAAGTTCGTAGCAGCCGACCCGAGGTTCTGAGCTTCCAGCCACTGCGTCACTTTCTCGACTGAGACGTCCGTCGAGGTTCCGTCGAATTCACCGCTGTTGACCATCGAGCCTTCGCCGGCGTACGCCTCGGTCATCGTGTCACCGTCGAGCGTCTCGTTGGGAGGCTGAATCACCACTTTGACTGGAAGGTCGTACGAGCGAGCGAATTCGAAGTCGCGCTGGTCGTGGGCCGGAACGGCCATGATCGCTCCCGTCCCGTAGTCCATCAGGACGTAGTCGGCCAGCCACACGGGGATGGGCTCACCCGTCACGGGATTGATCACGTGCTTGCCGGTGAACATCCCCTTCTTCTCGCGCTCCGTCGAAGTTCGGTCGATCTCGGTCAAGCGACCGACCTGCTCGCGAAACGCTTCGAGCTCGCTCTCCTTACCGGTGCCGGCGATGAGTTCGTCCGCCAGGGGGTGCTCCGGAGCGACGACGAAGAACGTTGCCCCCCACAGGGTGTCGGGTCGCGTCGTGTACACGCGTATGGGTTCGACTCGTCCCTCGATGCTGAAGTTCACCTCCGCGCCGTAGGAGCGGCCGATCCAATTGCGCTGCAGGTTCTTGATGCGCTCGGTCCATCCGGTGAGGATCTCCATGTCGTCCAGCAGGCGATCCGCGTAATCCGTGATCTTGAAGAACCACTGCGTCAGCCACTTCTTCACGACCGGCGTGTCACACAACTCGCACCTGCCCGCGATCACCTGCTCGTTCGCCAGCACCGTCTTGTCTTTCGGGCACCAGTTCGCGGCCGCGGCCTTGCGGTAGGCGAGTCCGCGCTCGTAAAGCTGGAGGAACAGCCACTGGTTCCACCTGTAGAAAGTGGGCTCGCAGGTCAGGAAGACGCGATCCCAATCGAACGAGATGCCCAATCTCTCCATCGAGGCTCGGTGCTTGGCGATGTTGTCATACGTCCACGTCTTCGGGTTGATATTTCGCTTGATCGCAGCGTTCTCGGCCGGGAGGCCGAAGGCGTCCCAACCGATCGGGTTGAGGACCTCAAAACCCTGCATCCTCGAGTAGCGCGCGATCGTGTCGTGGATCGAGAAAACCTCGACGTGACCCATGTGAAGGTCACCCGACGGATACGGGAACATCGTGACGAGGTAGCGCTTGGGGCCGGTCGGGAAGTCGGGCGCGGCCCACGGGTTAGTGGCGACCCATTCCTTCTTCCAGCGCTCCTCCACCTCGGTGAAGTCGTACTCGCGCTCTCGTTGTCGATCCATCGGCTCACCCTAATGGGCGGGGCCGAGGCGCCGCATCACGCGGATGAGGTCGCACAACTCCCGAACGGCGTGTGCTTGAAGGTGGGGTCGCGTCTGATGCCAACGGGATCTGTGCTGGTGGCCGTCTCATCGCGCACGAAGGACTCGCCGTCGAACCGGAAGTAAGACCACCGGACGTTCCACCCGATCGGGTCGGTTCGAGTGGCGGTCTCGACCACGATGCGGCCTTTGCCCGCGCGGCAGTCAGTTGCCTCAGCATGTGCGGCACTGGCCCCGGAGGGAAAAAGGGGGCCGTAACTTCCCTCGGCCTCGAGCCGCTCGAGCTTGCCGGACCCGGTTGAGAAGACACTTAGGAATTCGGTGGATGCGCCCGTCAGGACCGTCGCGTAGACCTCATCGCCCGGACGACCATCGATCTGAGCGAGGCCTTTGAGGAACGGAAGGCCGAGGTCCAGACCTCCTCCCTCAGACGCCAACGGGGTCGAGAAAACGGCGCTCCCAACGTCGACGACGAGAAAGTTCGAGCAATCGGGGTCGCCCTTCGCTTTAACTAGAAAGACCTCGTCGCTGGCTCCGTCGCCGTTCACGTCGCCCTCGAGAGGGCCTCCTTTCTTGAGGGAGGGGTCGGCGACGGCTTGCTCCTCCCCGGGGCAATCACCCGATGTCAGGTAACGAGGGAGATCCGTCGGGGTAACGGTTTCCGACATGCAGCCGCCGGCCACCACGACAAACCCGAGGGCAAGCGCCACGGGCCGCAGCATCGTTACTCGGCGCGGAGGCGATCGAGGACTTGCTCGTGACCTTCCTCCGCAGCCATGTCGCGGGGCGTACGGCCGTCGTCTGCCGCGATGGTCGGGTCGGCTCCGCGTTCGAGAAGGAGGTCGACGAGTTCCGCGGCCCCATTGTGAGCGGCCGAATGGAGCGGCGTCCATCCCCCGTTCTGGCCGACATTCAATTCCGCTCCGGCGTCGATCAGGAGTTCGGCGATGTCAGCGCGACTGACGGCCGCCGCGCTGTGCAACGGCAAGACCTTCATGTCGTTGTCGGCAGCGATGGATACGTCCGCTCCCGCGGCCAGCAGGATCTTGACCGCGTCCGGATGTCCGAAGAACGCAGCGAGGTGCAGGGGCGTGAAACCGTCCGGAGACTTGCGCGCGGTAGCTCCAGCGTCCTCGCCCACCAGCTGCACGAGACGCTCGGTGTCGCCGAGGGCCGCTGCCTCAAACACGTCGAGGTCCGGCTCCTCAGAGAGGAGTCGTTCCAAGGTGTCCTTGTCGCCCGCGTAAACCGCTTGCAGGATCGCCGAGACGTCGCTCATCGACCCAGCTTACGCGGGCGAAGGTTCTCGGTCGTCCTAGTTGATCTCTACCTTGGCCGCCATGTCGTCCGGATTGATGTTGTCGGGGTCCTGGAGGTCCTTGGGGTCGCCGGAGTGCGGCCGACAGAAGACGACGTACGCGCCGGTCTCTTCCGGGATGTTGACGAGGGTTTCGCTCCCGGGAGACATCGTGATGTCGATGTCGAGCGCCTCGATGGTGAACGTATGCGTGAACGGATCGTCGTTCCGCACGAGCACCTTGCCTCCGGACTGGAAGTCGTAGGACGCCTTGTCGTATTCGAAGTCACTGAGTACGACGGTCGCGGTTGCTTCATCGGCCTCGGACGAAGAGACCTTGTCCTTCGAGACGAACGTCAGGACTCCCGAGATCACGGCCAGGGCGGCGAGCACCGTCGTCGCCGTGCGGATGAACCTTCCATCGCGAGCGTCGCGCGTCGCCGGGTCGGCCGACTTCTTTCTCAGTGCACCGACGCATCCGATGATCGCGATTATGAAGCCGGGCACGACCAGCAACCCGGGGATGAACTCGAAGAAGCTCGTCGGCACCGCGATTCCGAACGCGGTCCAGAAAAGAGCGCCCGCCGTAAGGAGCGCCAGGACCATCGCGATGATCTTGGTGACCGTTCCGGGACGGCGTGCCACGAAAGCTCCGACCAGAGCGATGGCCGCCGTTACCCCGAAGAATCCTGCGTCGTCGGTCCCCAAGCCCCACAAGAACCCCGCGATCAGGAAGAGGATCGGCCCGGCCGCCTCCATGAAGAGCCCGAAGGATCCGAGTCTCGTGCCCGGAGTCGTCCGTACCTCGGTGCTCGCCGGCGCGTCGGCCATCGCTGGTCTCCCCTCGCTCGAGCCTCCGGTCCCCGGAGGCTTCCTCAGGGATTGTGCAGGCAGGACCGCGCCCGCGCAAGTACGTCAGGCACGACTTTCATAGGTGGTGTAGGCACGAAGGCCAGTCAAAGTTACGGGAGTGATGGTGGACCCGAGGGGGATCGAACCCCTTACCTCTGCCATGCCATGGCAGCGCTCTACCAAGTGAGCTACGGGCCCAGAGCGGTCAGTTTATGCGGTCGTGCGACGGCCTGGGCCCCTGCTTGTCACAGCACTTATCTACGCTGTCTCCATGACCCCCTCGGAGATCGGCGAGCGGACTGAAGCGGCCATCCTTGCGGCTCTCGCAGCGTCCGGTAAGCACGTCCTGCTGCCGTTCGGCGGTCACCATAGGTACGATCTTGCATTCGAGGAGTCCAGGGGTCGTCTCGTCAAGGTCCAGTGCAAGTCCGCCTATGTGGCGAAGGGAGCATTGATCTTCAAGACCTGTAGCTACGTCCTCGGGAGCCCGCGCGACTACCGCGATGAGGTCGATCTCTTCGGCATCTATTGCCACGACCGGAGTGAGGTCTACTTCGTGCCGGTCGGGGATGTGCCCACGTCGCGTGCCAGTCTTCGCCTGGACCCGGCCCGAAACGGGCAGTCGGCCGGCATACGGATGGCATCTACCTACCTCTTTCGAGAGGGTCACTTGCCCGACTCGCTGCGCGACTCCTGTTATGCGCTCGGGCCGCCGCAGCTCGTACTTATCCACGTTGAGCACCTACAAGGTGCAGGAAGTAGCGAAGTTGGGGGTTAGCCGGCTGGACGCGGCGATCAGGTCCAACGTTCCGCTACCAGCTCTCCTCCCACAAGTACCAAGGACCTTCGAGGTGGTAATAGCGATCCTCTCCGCCGATGTTGGG
>JAXDJP010000059.1:0-3771 GCA_034665645.1 Actinomycetota bacterium
TTGCGAGGTTCTGGCGAGTGAAAAGCAAGCATCGCAAGGCCGCAGGGAGCGGTGCGTACCGATAGGTACGTGCCCGACCGAGAACGCAGCGAGGCGCCACCTTTTCGCCGCCAGAATCCGCAAGGTGTCGTTGGTCGGGGCACCTAAAGCGTCCCGAAGTCCCCCGCCGGCCAGATGATGAGGAAGGCACGGCCCACGATCTTGTCCTCGTCGATGGGCCCGAGGATCCGTGAATCCTCCGAGTTGCTGCGATTGTCGCCCATGACGAAGACCATTCCGGCGGGCACGCGGCACCCGGGCCCCGCCTTGTCCATGTTCAAGCGCTTGCAGTCCGAGCTGGTGAGCGTGGGGCTCGACCGATCGGTGCCGCCCTTGACGAAGGGCTGAGCCACCTTTTCGTCGTTGACCGTGAGAACCCGAGGGGTCCCGTTGTACGAGATGCGATCGCCCCCGACGGCCACCACCCGTTTGATGTAGTCCTCGGTCTGACCGGTGGGGAGACCGAGGAGTTCGCGGAAGAAGTTGCGAGCGTCACTCGTCCACGGCAGGTCCTCTGAGATCCCAAATACGTTCTTCTCGAAAACGACTATGTCGTTGCGATCCGGCCCCCCGAACACGAAGCTGACCTTCTCTACGAGAACCCGGTCCCCAACGTGAAGCGTGGGGATCATGGAACCGGACGGGATGTAGAAGGCCTGCACCAAGAACGTCTTGATCAAGATCGCGATGCCGAACGCGAGGAGGATCAAGATCGGGATCTCCGTCACCTTCGCGAGGAGACTGCGCGACGACTTCTTCTTCTCCACCGGTTTCGGGGTGAACTTGATGCTCGAAGTGCCCGTCGCGGGAAGTGCTGTTGTCTCTGGCGTGTCGCCGGTGGTGGTGTCGGTCGGCGTCCCGGGATCCTCGTCCGTGGTCTCCGGAGCGGGCACCGTTTCAGATGAAGCGAGCGAGCCCTCCGTGGTCGGGACTACGGTCGTCTCGTCGTCGCGACGACTCCCGATCTCTTCATCTGGCATGAGAACAGACTAGAGGGTGTCGAAGTCGGTGGGTGGCCATATCAGCAGAAATGCTCGGCCCACGACCGTATCGATCGGGACGGGCCCGAATTCTCGTGAGTCCGCAGAGTTCGTTCGGTTGTCACCCATCACGAAGATCTCGTCGTCGGGAACCTTCACCGGCCCGAACTCCGAGGTCTGAACGCCCTTCTGAAGATAGGGTTCGTCGACCGCCTTGCCGTTGACGAAGACGCGCCCGTTGCGTCCCTCGACGGTGTCACCGGGAACCCCGATCACGCGCTTGATGTAGTCCTGCGCGTCGCCCGTTGGAAACCCGAAAAGGCCTTTGAACGAATCGCTGATCTTTCCGAAGATCGACGACTCGGGGGCCGGCGGTGCGGTCGCTGCATTCAGATCCTTCTCGAACACGACAACATCCCCATGACCCGGGTCGTGAAGTCGGAACGAGAGTTTCTCGACGAGCACACGGTCCCCGATCTGCAGCGTCTCCTCCATCGATGCAGACGGGATGTAGAACGCCTGCAGGACGAAGGACTTCAGGATGAGCGCCACCGCGAACGCGATGACTATGAGGACGGGCAGCTCGCGCCAGAAGGGCTTGTGCTTCGGAACCAGGTTGGGCTCGCGCGGATATGCCTTACGGAACGAGACCTCTGAGAAGAGCTCCTCTGGCTTCTGCGCGGGAGCCTTGGCGCCGACGGCCAAGCTAGACCTGTCGGCGCTCTTTGACCTTGGCCTTCTTGCCAACTCGGTCGCGCAGGTAATAGAGCTTGGAGCGGCGAACCGCGCCAAGGGTGACGACCTCGATCTTGGCGATCATGGGAGTGTGGAGGGGGAACGTGCGCTCGACGCCGACTCCGAACGAGATCTTGCGGACGGTGAAGGTCTCGGAAAGCTGGCTCCCCCGCCGGCGGATAACGATCCCTTCGAAGACCTGGACCCGCTCTCTCTCGCCTTCAACGACTCGTACGTGAACCCGCACAGTGTCACCGGGACGGAAGTCGGGGAGGTCGTCTTTCAGGTACGGCCGTTCGACCAGGTCGGTCGGGTTCATCGCTTACTCCTTGCTGGTCGTCGAACGTCTTCTTACGCACAAACTTCGTAGCCCGGACGGGATTCGAACCCGTGGTCTCCGCCTTGAGAGGGCGGCGTCCTAGGCCAACTAGACTACCGGGCCAAGCTTTTCCGCTCGCTGGGGCGCCTGGATTCGAACCAGGACTAACGGAACCAGAATCCGTCGGGCTGCCAGGTTACCCCACGCCCCAATGAACCGTCGGTACGCCGCCACGAGGGAACCCGAGCGGGTTCCGTAGGCGCCGCGCAGGATACCAGCAGCCTAGGTGGCGCCCTCGACCGCGTCGCGCTTCGTCACGGGGTCGTGAGTAGCTAGATTCAACCGGGCGATCGTCTCGTCCCGGCCCAAGATCTCCAGCGATTCGAACAACGGCGGAGACACGAGCGTTCCCGTGACCGCGGCTCGGATCGGCTGGAACGCTTGCTTAGGTTTCAGACCTCGCTCCTCCGCGAGGGCGCGCAAACAAGCCTCGATCGCGGGGGTGATCCAGGGGTCGAGCGGCGCGAGCGCCGCGCTCGCCGCCTCGAGGTACTCGCCTTGTCCCATCAATACCTTCGACGCCTTCTCATCCGGGTCTTGGCGGCCGAACAGGAAACGGACCATCGGGGGAGCCTCGTCCAAACGCCGCAGACGCTCGACGATCAGAGGCGCCACCTCCTGGAGCTTCTCGCGGCCCTCAGGAGAATCGACTTCCAGCCCGTCCCGTAAACAGAACGGCACGAGCGCTTCCGCCAAGTCGGCGGGACTTAGTTGCTTGATGTAGTGGAGGTTCAACCACTCGAGCTTGGAGACGTCGAATGCCGCGGGGTTCTTCCCGACGCGCTCGAGCGAAAACTTCTCGATCAGGTCGTCGACGCTGAAAACGTTCGTCTTGTCGTCGAACGACCAACCGAGCAAGGCAAGGTAGTTGACCATCGCCTCTGGCAGGAAGCCCCGGTCCCGATAAGACCCGACCGACACATCGCCCCATCTCTTGGACAGCGGCTTACCGCTTTCCGTGACGAGCAGAGGCAGGTGGGCAAACACGGGAACCTCGCCCAGGCCCATCGCCTCACGAAGCAGCAGCTGCCGTGGAGTAGACGCCACGAGGTCGTTGCCTCGGATGATGTGACTGATCTTCATGTGAGCGTCGTCGACGGTGACGGCGAGCATGTATGTAGGGCTGCCGTCGGAGCGCTGGATGATGAAGTCGGGTATCTGCGCGGTGTCTGTCGCTATCTCCCCCAACACTTCATCGCGGAACGCGATCTTTCGTGCCTCGGGAACCGCGAACCTGAGCGCGAACGATCGGCCCTCGGCCTCGAACGCAGCTCGCTCTTGATCGGTGAGATGGCGGCACCGTCCGTCGTATCCGGGCGTTTGACGTTCTGCTTGCGCGGCTTTCCGGCGCGCATCTAGTTCCTCAGGGGTGCAGTAACAGCGATAAGCAGCGTCCGATTCGACGAGCTGTGCGGCCGCATCACGATAGAGATCCCCGCGCTCGCTCTGCCGATAAGGGCCGTACGGTCCGCCCACCTCCGGTCCCTCATCCCAGGTCAGCCCGAGCCACGACATGTCCTCTAGCACCGCTCGGTAGTTCTCGTCGGTGACGCGCTTAGCGTCGGTGTCGGCGATACGCAGTACGAAACTGCCGCCATGACGGCGCGCGAACAACCAGTTGTACAAAGCAGTACGAGC
>JAXDJP010000060.1:0-2758 GCA_034665645.1 Actinomycetota bacterium
CGTCACTGTCGTGATCGGTCGCGCAATCGGCATCAGTACCCACGCCGACCGTCTGGGACTCTCCGGCCAGGTTGGGACATAAGTCATCGTTGTTGGCGAGGCCATCGTTATCCATGTCGGGGTCGCATACGTCACCGATCCCGTCGCCGTCCGAGTCCTCCTGCGTCCGGTTCTGGTCCGTGTTGCAGTTTTCGGGACCGTCGTGGACTTCGTCGTTGTCGTCGTCGGGGTCGCACGCGTCGCCGATCCCATCGCCGTCGGTGTCGGTCTGGAGGTTGTTCGATACCAGCGGACAGTTGTCGACGTTGTCGTTGACGTTGTCACCGTCGTCGTCGGTGTCGCAGGCATCGCCCGCGCCGTCGCCGTCGGTATTCGTCTGGTTCGGGTTCGCTACGGTGGGACAGTTATCGGTGCCGTCGGGCACCCCGTCGTTATCGGTGTCCCCAGGCGCTGCATGAGCGACGAATCCTGCGCCGGCAAGTGCCGGAGCCACCGTCGTGAACAGCGTGAGGGTTAAAAGGATCGCCAGGAAGATGTTCCTGTGATCGGTTCTTTCTACGCGGGTCATGTTCAAACGCCCCTCCCAAACTAGGCACCAGAGAGCCCTTTGCTCTCGAATCGGTTCATCTCACGACATCGACCCATTACGTACAAGTGAGTACGGGACCATTACTGCGTTGAGATTCCTCAACGCAGTACAAGCACTCTCGGCCCCCCCTGGGCCCCGCCATAACCGGGCGTTGTCACCGTCGTCGCCTACAGTCCTTGGGTGGCCCCCGATCTCCTCTCCGACCTCAACGAGGAGCAGCGGCGCGCCGCAGACCAGGTGACGGGACCGGTTTGCATCCTGGCGGGGGCGGGATCGGGCAAGACCACGACGATCACCCGGCGCATCGCCAACCAGGTGACCTCGGGAGCCTTCAGGCCCTCGGAGATCCTTGCGGTCACGTTCACCGACAAGGCTGCGGGCGAGATGAGGACCCGGCTTCGCCACCTCGGCGTCGAGGGCGTTCGGGCGTCGACCTTCCACTCGGCCGCCCTTGGCCAGCTCCGCTATCTCTCAGACCGGCCCCCGGGCCAGATCCTGGCTTCCAAGGGGCTCGCCCTTCGTCAGATCGCCAACAGCCTCCCTAAGCCCTACCGATTCCGGCCGGCCGCCGACCTCGCCACCGAGGTCGAGTGGAGCCGCAACCGCCGCATCAAGCCCGAGGCGTACCGGTCCTCGCTCGGGAAACACGAACCTCCGATCCCGGCCGACCTCATGGCGCGCGTCTACCGGCAATACGAGGAAGGGAAGCGGAAGCGGGGTCTGATCGATTTCGAAGACCTGTTGGAGAGCGCCATCCAGATGTTCGAGCGTGACCCCGACGCGCTCGACAGGTTCCAGGCCAAGTATCGAGCGGTCACCGTCGACGAATACCAGGACGCGAACCTGTTGCAGGAGACGTTGCTGCGTCTATGGATGGGGCCGCGCGACGACCTGTGCGTCGTCGGGGATGACTATCAATCGATCTATGGCTTCACCGGGGCCACTCCGGCCTACCTCCTCGAGATGCCGCGCCGCTTTCCGCGCACGCTGGTCGCCCGGTTGGAGAAGAACTACAGGTCCACTCCGCAGATCCTCGAGGTCGCGAACCGTTTGGTGCCGCGTCTCGGAGGAGCGGAGAAGGTGCTCGAAGCGCAGCTTGATTCGGGGCCTGCCGTCGTCATCAAGTCCGTCCGCAATGAAGCGGCCGAGCCGCCCTACGTCATCGAACGGGTGCGCGAACTGCACGACGCCGGGACTCCTTACGAGGAGATGGCGGTGCTGGCTCGGACGAACTTCCGTCTCGACGATTACGAGGAGGCTTTCGTCGATGCCGGCATCCCGTTCCGACTGGCGAACGCCGCGTTCCTCGGACGACAGACGTTCCGCCAGCTTCGTTCTCAACTCGCTCGGATGGACAGGACGGATGTAAGTGCGGCCGTCAGGGCGCTCGCCGACCGCGTTGGATACGTCGAGGAGCCGAGGGCGGATCTAGCCGAACAGGAGTTGACCAGGCAAAGCGATCTAGCGCGCGCGGTGCGACTCGCGGTGGAGTTCGACGACGGAGTTCGTACGACCGCCGATTTCATCGTCGATGTTGAAGCGCGGTTCGGAGCGGGTGAAGGTCGAGGGGTGAATCTCCTTACTTACCACCGCGCGAAAGGACTCGAGTTCGATGCCGTGTTCCTTCCTCGTTTGATCGAAGGCGACCTTCCGTTCAAAAGATCGCGGTCGGAGGAATCGGTGGCCGAGGAGCGACGGCTGCTCTATGTCGGGATAACGCGGGCTCGATCGCATCTGTTCATGACGTGGCCCCGCGGGTCGAAGCTCGAACCCTCTTCTTTCTTAGAGGAACTCGGCGTTTCGGGTCCAGGCGCCGCGCACCGGCGAACGAAAGCCCTGTCGGGCGTTCGTTAGCGAAGTCCCCCGGCCCTGAACAACTCATGCAAGGTGACGGGCTTGAGGTCGCGCGATTCAAGACCGTTCAGGATGTTGGGAAGCGCGGTCGCGGTGCCATCCAACACGTGCATCAAAACGATGCTGCCGGGGCGGACGTGGCTTAAAACGTTTTGGGTGATCTGAGAGGGCGGGGGTCGCCGCCAGTCCTGAGGATCCACATCCCACAAGATGACGCGCGGATAAGACGCCGCGCCCGCTCCCGCCAGGACGTTCGAATCCCATCCTCCGTATGGGGGGCGGAAGAACGGTGCGGGTGAGTCACCTGCGACCTTC
>JAXDJP010000061.1:0-4137 GCA_034665645.1 Actinomycetota bacterium
GGATCGCCGATCTTGGTCGCGATGTTCCTCGCGGCACTGCTCACATACTGGGCGCTTGAGTCTTCGCACCGGATAAGGACGTGGGGTCGGTGGGTCACGCCGTGGGCTCATCAACGCAACGTGCAACCGGATTCGGTGACCGCCGGACTCGCCCGGCGGATGGGTTACTCGACGGTCGCGTTCGCTCTCATCGTCCCGTTCTTCCTGCCGGCGATCGGGAGCGGGCTCTTGTCGTGGCGTTCGGACCAAGGCGGTGGTGGCTCGGGCGGCGACGGAAGCACCTCGAGTGGGACCGTCAATCCCTGGGTCCAGCTGGACCCCCAGGACATCGAGCAGTCGGACACCGAGCTGATGCACATCAGGGCGTCCCGCACGTCCGGTGGCGACGCTCCGGCGTCGTACTGGCGCCTCGTGTCCCTCAATACGTTCGCCGATGGTGTGTGGACGGCTGAGGCGCTGGATACGTTCCCCGTTTCCTCCGACGGAGTCGTCACCCCGAACCAACCGACGGTCGGCGACAACACACTCGAGCAGAACGTCACCATCCAGGGTCTCCGGGGCATATCGGTGCCGGCCGCGGTGCAGCCCTCCACGATCGATTTCTTCCGGCAGGAAGAGGCCGAGGGCCTCGTCCGGGATGAGACCGGGAGTCTCAAGCTTCCGGGCGGGCTACATCCCGACCTGTCCTACCGGGTCGTATCTCAGATCCCCGAGCTATCTTTCGATGCGCTGGAGAACGCACGGATCGGAGATCCCGGAGCGGAGTATTTCCAGAAGCCTCCCGTGAGCCCCGAGGTCCAAGCGTTGACCGACCGGTGGGTCGACGGGGCCGCGACTCCATTCCAGAAGCTCATCGCACTGCAGGAGCGCCTGCGCGCTTTCGACTACGACACCGATCAGCCGCCGCCCGACACCAGCGACTACCTCAGCGAGTTCCTCCTGCACGACAGAGCCGGCTTCTGCCAACAGTTCGCCACCGCCTTCGCGCTGCAGGCGCGCATCCTCGGCTACCCCTCGCGCGTGTCCGTGGGGTTCCTTCCGGGCACCTCGACCGAGTCGTCCCCGGGCGAATACGTCGTCCGCGGCACCGATGCGCACGCGTGGCCGGAGGTGTACTTCGAGAACTACGGATGGATCCGTTTCGAGCCCACCCCGCGCGACGACACCGTGGCCCCGAAGTACACGGAAACGGCGAAGGTCCCGGGGGGGCCGGTCGACACGAATGGACCGGGGAAGGCGCAAGGGAAAGGAAGCACACTCGACGAGCTGGACCAAGCGAAGATCCCTAAGGCCTTTGGCGACGTCGGCGGCCTGATCGATCCTCGCACCGGCCTCCCGGCCGCTCCCGGCGACGCCGTGCAGCCGACGCCGCAATGGGTCAAGACCTTCACGGTCGTGATCCAGCTCGGCGCGCTCTTGCTCGTGCTGTTCCTCGCCGCGGTGCCGCTGCTGAAGGAGTGGCGCACGCGCCGTCGCTACAACCACGCCACCGGCCCGCGCGAGCTGGCGGGGGCCGCGTTCGCGCACTTCGAGGAGGAGGCGGCCGATCTAGCGTCCCCGCGCCACCCCTTCGAGACGGCTCAAACGTTCGCCGGACGTCTCGCCGACCGTGGCAAGGTCACCGACCGCACCGCTCACCGCCTGGCGCAGTTGTACGAGGCCGCCGTGTTCGCCCCCCGTGACCTGCAGAGCGGTGAGGGGGCCGAGGCTCGAGAGCTGGCGGGAGACCTCCGCCACGAGCTGTGGTCCCGGGCCTCCTGGTGGACGCGTTTCACGCGCCTCTTCTCGCCCCGGAGCTTGTGGGCGAACGACTGACTAGAAGAGATCGCCCCGCGGCGTTAGCGCGATGCCCACACTCGCTGACGAGTCTCGGGGTCTAGTTGCCGCTCGACGATCGACTCGACACGACGGAGCGAGCTCACGAACTCTTCACGGTCGTACAGATGACCGACGTTGCGGCCCTCGGGAGAGTCGGCGGCTTCGTCGATGGCAAGGAAGAACGCCATCTGTCCCTCGCGCAATAGATCCAGCAGCTCGCCCTCGGACGTCGAGAAGATCGTGTGTCCATCTGTCGACAACTTGACTTCTGAGAAGTTCTTTTCGAGGCTCGCCTTGCGTCGAAGGTAGTCATAAGCGCGGCGAACGCGTTGCAGGCTCACGCCACCTTCCAACAGCGAACGAACGACCTTCAACGCAACGAGGTCACGGAACGCGTACAGACGACGGACGCCTGGGCGACCCCCCGTGCTTTGCAACGTTGGTCTTACGAGATTGATGCGATCCCAGTAGCGAAGTTGATGCGGTGTGCAACCTGTAAAGCGACACGCTTGAGCCGCGGTGAACCCATCCATTAGAGCGCGCGAACCTCCGGTCTAGTAAGTGGCGACGTAAGCAACGATGATGTCGGTGCCACGGTGAAGTCTCACTTGATGCTTGAGGGTTCCCCCGCCGTTGGCCCGCATTCAAGGAGACTAGCGCCCTTTGTCGGGAGGCGGCAAGGCCTTCCTATGTGGTATGGCAATTTCTTTTCGCGTCGTCACGTCCTCGCGCGTCGACGCGTCGCATCCAAACCGTCAAGGACGCTTGTAGCGTTGGCGCAGTTTCTCTTCCCACTCGTGCACCGCGCTCGTCACGCGCTGAGAGATCTTCGGACCTGTTGGGCGGCGCGGCGACACGGACCCACGTATCGATCCGGCGATCAGAACGATCCCTCCGACCATCGCTCCGAACGCCGCAACCCCGATCAAAACGGCACCCGTTACGAAGAAGGCGACGAGGAGAGCGAAACCCAAGATGAACGTTGCGGCCCCCAGTTTGACGCGCCGTTTCTCCGCCATCCGTGGAGCGCGCTTCCGGACCTCGCGGGCGAAGGAAGGATCCTCCTGGTAAAGCCCGCGCTCGATCTCTTCGAGGATCTTCTGCTCGTGTTCGGAAAGAGGGGGCACTGTGGGCCGAATTATATTTCTCGGCGCCGGCTACTCACAGATGGCTGGGGAATTGCGGAGCTACGAACCATCGAGAAGAGTGGCGAAGCCGACCGAATCGTCTCCGAACCTGGTTCTGATCGAATCGATGGCATCCGACGCTTCCTGCCACCCCGGGCGGGCTCGTTCGAGGAGACCGAGTTGTCGCTGCGGCGAACCCGTGGCGAGGCCTGCCACCGACACCCCCAGCAGTCTGATCCGAGGTCGGTCGGGGCCGAGCTTCAGGTAGAGATCGCGCGCGACCTCGTAGATCTCTGCGGTCGTATTGATCTCTTCCGCCACCGTCCGCGACCTCGTGATCGTCGAGAAGTTCGAGAACCTCACTTTTAGAGTGACCGTCCGTCCGCACAGGCCCTTGGCGCGGAGGCGGCCGGCGGTGCGATCCGCGAGGCGGAGGACCTCTTTCAGGATCTCGTCGAGGGAATCGAGGTCGTAGCTGAACGTGTTCTCGGAACCCACCGACTTCGAGGCCTCGTGTGGAGTGACGACGCGATCGTCGATCCCGTTCGCGAGGGAATGAAGATGAGCGCCCACGGCGTCCCCGATCGCACGCTCGAGCGTGCGGCGAGGGATCGCCGCTAGGTCCCCCACGGTCTTGAGGCCGAGTCGCAGAAGCTCCTCTCCGGTGCGCGCTCCGACTCCCCATAGAGCCGTTACGGGAAGTGGATGAAGGAACGATTCGACCCCATCGGCCGGAACGACGAGTAGCCCGTCGGGCTTCGCTTTCGCAGACGCGAGCTTGGCGAGGAACTTATTGGGGGCGACCCCAACGGTGCACGCGAGCCCCAATGCCGCGATCGCTTTCTTCACCAGCCGAGCGATCTCGACGGGAGGGCCAAAGAGTTTCACCGAACCGCGCACGTCGAGGAATGCCTCGTCCAGAGACAACGGCTCGACTAGCGGTGTGAAGGAAAGGAACGCCTCCCGGATCTGCTTCGAGTAATCCAGGTACGAGGCGAAATCGTTCGACACGAAGATCGCGTGAGGGCAGAGGCGCCGTGCCCGCACCATCGGCATAGCCGAGCCGACCCCGAACGCCCTCGCTTCGTACGACGCAGACGTGACGACGCCGCGGCCCCCCTGACCGCCGACCACGACGGGCTTTCCCTTCAGCGATGGATCCTTGATCGTCTCGACCGAGGCATAGAAGGCA
>JAXDJP010000062.1:0-5481 GCA_034665645.1 Actinomycetota bacterium
GAGGGTCATGACGGGTCCCGCGAAGAACCTCGCGATCTTGCGCATGGGGCAGCGTAGCGTGGGCCACACCCGTTAACACCCGCTACGCGCAAGAAGGACCCGGCGGGCTCACGCCGCGTCGGGAGCCTCCGACCTCAGCTTCGTGAACTTCAGTTTGTCACCGTCGATCTCGGCTCTGATGGTGTCGCCGTCGCCGAACGCTCCAGACAGCAGTTCCAGAGCGAGTTCGTTCTCGATCGTTCGTTGAATGAGCCGCTTCAACGGTCGCGCCCCGTACGCCGGGTCGTAACCGCGTTCCGCAAGGAAACGCTTGGCCTCGTCCGAGAGCTCAAGCTTGAGGTTGCGATCGGCGAGGCGCTCCGCCAAGCCGCCGAGCTGGATCTCGATGATGTGCGCCAGGTGCTCCTCCGACAGACGGTGGAACACGATGATCTCGTCGACGCGGTTGAGGAACTCGGGCTTGAAGTGCTCCCTGACGGTCTGCAGCACCTTGTCCTCGATCGCCTCCTCGGACTCGTTCACCGAAGACAGGATCCACTGGGATCCGAGGTTGGACGTCATGATGATGACTGTGTTCTTGAAATCAATGGTGCGACCTTGCCCATCGGTGAGGCGCCCGTCATCGAGGATCTGCAACAGAACGTTGAACACGTCCGGATGAGCCTTTTCGATCTCGTCCATCAAGATGACGGAGTAAGGACGTCGCCTCACGGCCTCGGTTAGCTGTCCGCCCTCGTCGTAGCCGACGTAACCCGGGGGGGCGCCGATCAGTCGCGACACCGTGTGCTTCTCCATGTACTCCGACATGTCGATGCGGACGATCGCACGCTCGTCGTCGAACATGAACTCGGCAAGCGCTCTCGCGAGCTCGGTCTTCCCGACGCCGGTCGGGCCGAGGAACATGAACGAGCCGATCGGGCGGTTCGGATCCGATAGTCCGGACCTGGCGCGGCGGATCGCGTTGGACACCGCACGCACGGCCTCGTCCTGACCGACGACCCGTTCGTGGAGACCCGCCTCCATGTGGATCAGCTTCTCGACCTCGCCCTCCATCAATCGGGACACCGGGATCCCACTCGTCCGCGACACGACCTCGGCGATGTCCTCTTCGTCGACCTCTTCCTTGAGGAACTTGCGCTCCGCTTGCAGTTCCTCGAGGGACGCATTCGCCTGGGTCAGGTCTTGCTCGAGCTCGCGCAGCCTGCCGTACCGGTACTCCGCGGCCTTCGCGAGATCGCCGTCGCGCTCGGCGCGCTCTGCCTCGCCCTTGGCGTCTTCGATCTCTGCCTTTAGGGCCCGGATCCGATCGATCCGTTCCTTCTCTTGTTGCCAGTGGGCCAGCATCCCGTCCATCTCTTCGTGGATGCTCGCCAGTTCTTCCTCTATCTTGTCGAGGCGCTCTTTCGAGACCTTGTCCTTTTCCTTGGCAAGCGCCTGCTTCTCGATCTCGAGTTGTTTCGTGCGCCGATCCAGGACGTCGATCTCGATAGGCATCGAATCGATCTCGATGCGAAGACGCGACGCGGCCTCGTCGACCCGATCGATCGCCTTGTCGGGCAGGAAACGCCCGGTCACGTAACGGTCCGAAAGGACCGCGGCCGCGACGAGAGCGGAGTCTTGGATGCGAACTCCGTGATGTACCTCGTAACGCTCCTTCAATCCTCGAAGGATCGCGATCGTGTCGACGACGCTAGGCTCCCCCACCAGTACGGGTTGGAAGCGTCGCTCGAGGGCCGCGTCTTTCTCGATGTGCTTGCGGTATTCGTCAAGTGTCGTGGCACCGACCATCCGCAGCTCACCACGGGCGAGCATCGGCTTGATCATGTTGCCGGCATCCATCGCGCCCTCTGCGGCACCTGCGCCGACGATCGTGTGAAGCTCGTCGATGAAGGTAACGATCTCGCCGTCTGAGTCGGTGATCTCTTTGAGGACTGCCTTCAGCCGTTCTTCGAACTCGCCGCGGTACTTCGATCCCGCGACCATCGCGCTGAGGTCGAGAGCGACCACCCTCTTGTTCTTGAGGGACTCGGGGACGTCTCCGGCGACGATCCGGTTGGCGAGACCTTCAACTATCGCGGTCTTACCGACACCGGGCTCACCGATGAGGACTGGGTTGTTCTTCGTTCGCCGGGAGAGCACCTGGATGACGCGGCGGATCTCGTCATCGCGACCGATAACCGGGTCGAGCTTGCCGCGCCGCGCTGCCTCGGTCAGGTCGCGGCCGAACTTCTCGAGGGCCTGGTACTTGTCCTCGGGGTTTTCGTCCGTGACGCGCTGTGAGCCACGGATCTCCCTCAAAGCTTCGAGTACGGCCTGCCGCTCGATGCCCGCCTCTTTGAGAACCCGGGCTATGACGTCCTTCTCCTCCAGCATGGCGAGCACGATGTGCTCGGTCGAGACGTACGAATCGCCGAGTGACTCGGCTTCGCTCTGAGCTCGCTCGAGCACGGCGGTCGTTCCTTGCGCCAGGTACGGGTCGCTACCGCCGTAGACCTTGGGAGCGTCTTCGAGCGCGGCTTCGGCCTCCCTGCGCAAGGACTGGGGCGCGACGCCGAGCTTCTGGACGAGCGGGAGCACCACACCCTCTGGTTGTGCCAGGAGAGCGAGCAGCAGATGCGGCGTTCCGATCTGCTGGTGGTTCATCTCGCGCGCGATCTGCTGTGCTTCCGCGATCGCCTGGCGAGATTTAACTGTCAGTCGTTCTAGATCCATCTTGTTGCACCTTCCTTTGTTTCTTTACTTGCGAGTCGAGGATCCATCGTCGGAGTCCGCCGCGGGGACGGCGAACGATCGGCGGATGCCGGCTCGGTCTACTAGGTCTGATTTCATCGCGCGTCTCACGCGCCTTATGTCTTTGAAAGGCACCAGCGACCCCCCGGTCCGAGCCTCGAAATCCTGCTTCACGCGCTCGTGCTGATCTCGGAGTCGTTCGATCTGCTGCTCGAGCTCGAGGATCCGAATCACGCCCGCTAGGTTGACGCCTTCGTTCGTAAGTTCCTGGATCCGGCGAAGCATGCGGATGTCGCGTTCGGAGTAGCGACGACTATTGCCCTGAGTCCTCTGCGGACTGAGCAAGCCTTTGCGCTCGTAGACCCGCAGCGTCTGGGGGTGCACGCCGGCCAGCTCCGCCGCTATCGAGATGATGTAGATCGGGGTGTCGGGGCCGGGCTGTCTGGGTGCCATCGTCCCTCCCTTACGAGGCCTCTGCCGCGGGTCGCGCCTTCGGCGGGGTCAGATAAGCCTCGAGAGACTCGCGGGGATTCTCCTTGTGAACCTCCGCGAACTGCTCGAGAGCTTCCTTTTCTTTGCGCGAGAGCTTCGTCGGAACCTGGACCTCGACTCGCACGAGCAGGTCGCCCTTGCCGCCACCCCTTTTCGGAGCCCCGGCCCCCCGTACTCGCAGCGTCTTTCCGTTCGGCGTGCCCGCCGGGATCTTCACCGTCACCGGAGCGTCAAGGGTCGGCACTTGCACCTTCGTGCCCAGCGCTGCCTCGGCGAACGTGAGCGGCAGTTTCACAGTCAGCGCGCCGTTCGGCCCCATCGAGAAGACGGGGTGTGGTTCGACGCGCACCTTTACGTAAAGGTCTCCGGGGGGGCCGCCGTTGGCACCTTGTCCACCGCGACTCGCGACCTTGATGCGCGCGCCGTTGGCGACGCCGGGTGGGATGCGAACCTTCGTTCCCTGCGACAAAGTGACCGTCGTCCCTTCGACCGCTTGGTCGAAGTCCAGCGACACGTCGGTCTCGAGATCGCCACCTTGTTGGGGCCTGCGGAACCCGAAACCTCCACCACCGCCGCCGCTGAAGAGATCGCCGAATATCTCCTCGGCCGACCCCCCACCCCCGCCTCCGAACAGGTCGCCGATGTTGATGCGTACGTTGCCTCCGCCTCCGGGAACCCCATACGTGCGGTGCCCCCCGGCGCGTAGGAGAGAACGCATCTCGTCGTATTCCTTGCGCTTGTCATCGTTCGACAAGATCGAGTGAGCCTCAGATATCTCCTTGAAGCGCTCCTCGGCCTTGTCGTCGCCCTTGTTCGCGTCGGGGTGGTACTTCTGAGCGAGTTTGCGGTACGCCTTCTTGATCTCGTCTTTGGTTGCCGACTCGGCGACGCCCAGAGTCTTGTAATAGTCCTTCTCCATCCAATCGCGCTGAGCCATGGCTTATCCCTCCGAGCCCTCTTGAGGGTTGGCGACCACGACGGATGCGGGACGAAGAAGCTGTCCGCCGACTTCGTACCCCTTGCGGTAGACCTCTTTGACGGTTGGTTCCTTGACCCCGGCGTCCTCGATCATGTGAACCGCCTCGTGGACGCGAGGATCGAAGGGCTTTCCCTCGGCAAGGATCTCCTCGAGCCCCTGCTGTTGTAGGCCCTGTACCAACTGTTTGAACAGCAGCTGCAGACCCTCCACGTCGTCGGAGTGCTGCGCGGCAGCCTCGAAGCTGTCCAACACAGGAAGCAGGCCCTCGAGGACGCGCGCTTTGGCGCGAGCTACCGCGTCCGCCTGCCGCTTGGCACTTTGCTTGGCGAGGTTCTGGTAATCGGCGCGCGCCAGCAAGAGATCGTCTTGCAAGCGTTTTAGGTCGTTGAGCACCTGAGTCTCGGGACCCTGCCGTTCATCTATCTCGGGAGAAGATTCCTGGACGATCTCGCCGTCCAGGACCTCCTCGGAACTTTCGGCCATCCCCGCCGACGCGTCGCCGGCGAGGGTGGTCGAGTCTTGATCGTGAGTCATACCGCTCCTTACTCGCTCGCCTGGCCGCCCTCGTCCACGACTTCGGCGTCGACGACATCATCGGCGCCGCCCTGGGTCGCGTCCGCGGGGGTTCCTTGGTCCTGAGCCTTCTGATACAGGACCTCGGCGAACTTCTGAGATGCGGTGAGTAGCTGCTCGGACGTGTGTCTGATGCGCTCGACATCCGAACCGCCAAGGGCTTCTTTGGCGTCGGTAAGTGCGTCCTCGACGATCTTGCGATCTGCCTCGTCGAGCTTCTCGCCGTTCTCCTTCAGCATCTTCTCGGTCTGGTAGACGACGCTATCGGCCTGGTTGCGAACGTCCGCCTCTTCGCGCTTCTTGCGGTCTTCGTCGGCGTGCGCCTCGGCCTCACGGATCATCTTGTCGATCTCATCCTTGGCGAGCTTCGTGCCGCCGGTGATGGTCATCGACTGCTCTTGACCAGTGTCCAAGTCTTTCGCCGAAACGTTGACGATGCCGTTCGCATCGATGTCGAATGCGACCTCGATCTGCGGCGTGCCCCGCATGGCCGGCGGGATGCCCACGAGTTGGAACTTGCCGAGCGACTTGTTGCGATAGGCCATGTCGGCCTCACCCTGCAAGATGTGGATCTCCACCGACGGCTGGTTGTCTTCGGCCGTCGTGAAGATTTCGGACCGCTTCGTCGGGATCGTCGTGTTCCGTTCGATGAGTTTCGTCATGACGCCGCCCTTGGTTTCGACCCCGAGGGAAAGCGGAGTCACGTC
>JAXDJP010000063.1:0-6298 GCA_034665645.1 Actinomycetota bacterium
TCGACCTTCACGACGTCGATCGGGAACCGCTGAAGGTAGCTGAGGGATGAGTAGCCGACCCCGAAGTCGTCGAGCGCCACCTGAACTCCCAGACTCTTGATGGCGGCGAGCTTCTTGGTCGCCGACCCATCCAGTTGCATGAGGGTCGACTCCGTCAACTCGAGAGTGAGCAGTTTCGGATCGAGCCCCGAATCGTCTAGCGCGCGGGCCACGTCAACGAACAGATCTGAATCCTCGATCTGTTTCGGCGACACGTTCACGCTGATCCCGAGCGCACTGAGGTGGTCGCTCGCGTCCCGCCACCGCATCGCATGCCGGCACGCTTCTTCCAGTACCCATCTGCCGAGTGGCACGATCACCCCCGTTTCTTCTGCGAGGGGGATGAAAGATTCAGGGTCGAGGATCCCTTGGTCCGGATGATCCCAACGAACCAGTGCCTCGAACGACACCGGGCGTCCATCATCGAAGTCAACGATCGGTTGATAGACGAGTCTGAATTCGCGTTTGCCCAACGCTTCGCGCAACGTTCGCTCCAGCTCGAGCCTCTCCATGACCTCGGCATGCATCGAAGCGTCGAATATCTCGGAACGACCACGCCCGTTCCTCTTCGCCTTGTACATAGCGGCGTCCGCATTGCGGAGCAGGAGTTCCGGGCGATCGTCACCGTTCGAGGGGAGCGCGATGCCCATGCTTACGCCGATGTAGCTCTCCCTGTCTGCGATGACATAAGGAGCCGCCAAGACCTCTTCGATACGACGCGAGATCTCGGCGACCTGATCTAAGCCGCGAAGGTCGTCGCACAAGATCGTGAACTCGTCGCCACCGAGACGCGCGACGGTGTCGCCGTCCCGCATCATGCCTTGGAGCCTCCGGCTTACTTGTTGGAGAAGCTCGTCGCCGGCGTCGTGGCCGAAACTATCGTTGATCAGTTTGAAGTTATCGAGGTCCAGGAACAGCACGGCGAGAGTCGATTCCCTACGTTCACCCCGCGCGAGCGCCACACGCAAACGATCGAGGAAGAGAGCCCGGTTCGGCAGGCCCGTCAATGCGTCGTGGAGAGCCTGGTGCGCAAGCTGCGTCTCCAACCTCTTGCGCTCGATGGCGTAGCGGATCGATCGGGTCAGCAGCGATCCGTCGACGGAATGCTTGACGAGGTAGTCCTGGGCTCCCCTATGAACGGCGCGCGTCGCGACGCTCTCGTCGGAGAGACCCGTCAGCACGATCACGGGCACCTCGGGAAGAGCTTCGAGAACCTGCTCGACAACGTTCATCCCCGACGCGTCCGGGAGTCCGAGGTCGAGGAGGACGCACACGACCTCCTGGGAGCCCATGACGGCCAACGCGTCGACGAGGTTCGTTGCATGAACGATCTCGAACCCCTCGAAACGAAGTTGCGAGAGAAGCTCTGTTACGAGCATCGCGTCGGCGGCGTTGTCCTCCACGAGCAGGATCCGTCCAGGCACGGACGGTTCGGTGGACAGCGTCAGCGGAGTTTTGCCGCGGCCGGTCGATGTCGAGCTCGTCACTACGCCGCTCCTCTATCGCCGGTGGATGACCCTCTCGCCCATTATCCGCAGCGGTAGAACCAGTAAGACATACGTAGATGCCGCAAGCCGGGGCCTGAACGCGCTATATGGAATAGTCATTTCTAGCTATTGCTCGGGCGCCTTCATCTACGCACAATCTCCTAGTAATACCTCTGGGGGCCCATGTGCAGCTTGAACCGGAAGAACTAGCCCGTATCCGCGATATCGCGCACGACCTGCGCGGGGGCACTTGGGTCGTGAAGGGTTTTCTCGAGTTACTCCATCTCCATTGGGACTCTTACGATTCGGACAAACGACGCGAACTCATAAGTCTGGCGCACGACAACGTCGCTCGGATCGAGAAGGCCGCTAAAGATCTGGACGAATGGCGAGCGCCGGCCGCGTCGGGCGGGTCGGACTCCTCCGGATCCGACGCGTCGGTCGGATCCGCCGAGCCCTAGCCACAGGTTCTACGCGGCCCCCTCGGGGGCCGCGTGCCGCTTCTCGAGATCGCGCCATGCGTTGCTGTGCCTCCAGTACAGATAGGTGGCCACGCCGAACGGGATCTGCACTAGATAAGTGAGTGCCCGAAACACGAGGACCGCGGCCACGACCTGAGCCCGAGCCCCTCCGGCGAAGACGAGTGCTCCCGTCAGACCCAACTCGACGACGCCGACCCCCCCGGGAGTAAGGGGAAGCGCCGACAAGAGCCGGACGAACGCGAACGCACTGAGCACCTGGATCCAACCGACCTCGGCCTCTGAAACTCCGACGTGACGCAGAGCCATCAGGAGCACGAGATAGAGCGAGAAATGGCTCAACAAGCCTGCGCCGATGATCCCGTGCCAACGATTCCGGAACGCGGTCATCGCGTGGTCCCGGAAGTTAGCGATCGACTGTCCCCAATCCAATCTGGGCGAGCGATGGACGATCCTCAGGAAGAAAGAGGCCACGCGCTCTAATCCATCGCCGACAGCATGAGCTCCCTTGTCACTCGATATCGCCAGCGAGATCAGGATCACGGAGGCCACGAGGATCGCCGTACCGATGAAAGCAGCCGTTATGAGACCGACGCTCACGGGCCCGGTGAGAGCAAGCAAGATCAGAGCCAGAAGCGGCATCGATAGCTTCGCGAACAGATCGGCCATGCCCGAGTAAAGGAGCGCGATCGCGATGTGAGGTCGCTCGAAACCCCATGACGCGTACATCGAATAAGACAGGCCCAGTCCGAATGCCGGGCCGCCCGGAAGCGCATTGGAAAGAGCGGTCGCGGATTCCGTTACGACGATCGCCTGACCGAGCGTGAGGCCGGGAACCGTTTTCAACAGAACGATCCAGTAGGTCACCAGGTTCCACAGAGCTACGGCCGAAAGACTCGCTAGTTCCAACCAGGTCATGCGCCGGATGGTGTCCCACACCGCGGAGAGGTTCACGATCCTCGGAAGGATGAACACGAATATCACCACCACGAGGACGAGCGACAGGATCGGGTGGATCACCTTCTTCGCCGAGAAGCGGCCGTGCGAGATCGCCATCGTTACAAGGTTTGCCCCGAGAGCTCTTCTATGAAGGGCGCGAGATCGGCGCGGCTATGGAAACCCAAAGCGGCCGACACCTCCGTAGCCAAACCGGTGCGGCCCTCGCCGCTGAAGTCGAACTTGTAGCTGACGCAACCCCCTGTGAACGTGTAATAGCGCGTTCCCGAGTATCGATTGGTTTCGAACCGATCGATCTGTTCGAACTGTTTGGTGCCGGGCTCATCGGTGGGGACCTCGGTGGCGTTACTCGTTTCGCAACTTGGCGCGAGCGCCACCGCGACCGCTCGGAAACCCGCTCGATCCGAGTCCAGGTAGAACTGGGTCGAGCCGTCTTTGATGTCTGCCGATTGGAAGGTCCAACCCAACTGCAACGACGCCACGCACGGAAGCAGTGCTGCGCTGGGCACGGATTGAGCCTCGAGGACCAACGTCCCGTTGTCGGCGGCGCAGTTCGGAGGATCCGTTACCGCAGAGTAAGAGGCGCGCGACCCTGCGCCCGGGGGCAACAAGCCTGCGCCCGGAAGGTTCGACAGAGTCGTGACCGCGATCAGCAATCCTGCAAGAACGACGGACGACGTCAGCCCGATCCGGCGCCAACTCCATTGCTGGATCGATATCGGCCGACGTTTGGGTGCGAGCTCGCGGAACTTCCCGATGAGGTCGCGACGGTCTTGCCTCAGCAGGTTGCGCGACTGGCTGGGCATCGTCACAGAATGAGTGGCGGCGAAAGCCTCAGCGATCTCCTCGGGCGTGAAGTACGCAAGCGCGCGCTGGTAGACCCGCTCGGGGTCGGTTTGGAAGGCAAGCACGATCATCATGTTGGCGAGGTCGACCGCTTGACGCCAAGGCGACGGCCGCACTTCGCCGAACGCAACGTCGATCAGATGAAGTTGCCCGCGGGCGACCAAGAGATTCGAGGGCTTTATGTCCCGGTGCGCGAGACCCGCGTCCCATAGCTTACGAACCAGCCACAAGCCCTGGTCGATCACTTCGTCGGTGACTTCGGCGTCGAGGATCTCCTTCGCCCTCGGTACGAAATCGGTGACGAGCAGGTACTCGCGTTCGGGCGTGATCTCCACGAAACCGAACGGCACCGGTGTCTTGATTCCCGCGTCGCGCATCACGCGCAGCATGTAGTCCTCGTATTGAACGAGACGGCGAACGCTGGAGAACGAAGCCTCGTCTTCCAATCGCCCGTAAAGGAGTGTCCTCCCCAACTTGTACCAGCGGTCCGCTCGCAGGTGGGTCGCCGCGTACAACTTCGCGAACAGCTCCATGGGTGGTTCGCCGGCGACCGTCAATTTCAAGGGCGTCGACCCGCCCGAGCCCGCGAGGTTGAACGGTTTCACGTCGGTGATGGAAACGCCAAGCTGTTCCTCTAACGCGCGTCTGATCGCATCGCCTCGCGGGCCCTCGACATCGAGGTGCGCGGCGCGCCCCCTCTTGTAGCGAACCGGGAAGACCTCGGTGGGGGTCAACATGCGGAATGCCAACAGAGGGATGGTGGTCCCAAAGATCACGGCGAAAACAACGTCGGTGGGGTGGTCCACCCCTAGATATAGGCGGGATAGCCCGTAGATGAAGAGGATGACCGTGATCGTCCATTTCGCATAGGTGCGCGGCCGTCCGGCGACGAACAACGTGTAGCAGATGCCTAGCAACGTCACCGCGAGCGCGGCGACCGGCCGCGACGGGTGAGATGCGCCTTGCCAGTGGCCGATGATGTCGATCCCGAGAGGTCGGGGCCGCATGATCCCGAGCGATGCGGTAGTGGTTAGGAAACCCACCAGCAAGATCGCCCCCAGGTACACGAAGAAGTGCCGGAATCGCTTGAAGAAGAGAAGGGCCAGCAAGGTCGACCACCGCAGGCCCCGGATCACCCAGTCGGATCCCAGCCAATGAAGTCCTCTCATGATGCTCGTCGCCACATCGGAGCGGAGTCGCGTGATGCTTCGCAGTATCGAAAGATCGACGCGCGTGATCCATGCGCCGGCCTGGTGAACGACGACCAACACGACCCACACCAGGATCACGATCATCAACAACCCCAGCCAGTAATGGCCGCTGGCGCGGATCGGGCGCGGAAGTGCGGGGGGCTCGCCGGAAGGTCGGCGTCGTTTCTTGCTGTCGGACCGAGCCTGTCGACGCGTGGGGCGCTGCTCGACCGTCTCTTCGACGGGATCGAGGTCGATCGTGGGGATCTCGGTTGCGGGATCGAGGATGCTCATCAGCTTTCAAGCCCTTGCTCGAACAGCCACTCCTGCGCGACATCGCTCGGGGTGCGACCTTCGAGTTTGCGGTTGATACCTCGAAGGCTGTCTTCGGTGAGTTTCCTGGTGATGCGATCGACCAAGGCTCGAAACTCACTTCCTTGCTTGCTGAGTACATCATCCCGAACGACCGGAACCACATTTTCAGATGGTTGTAGGTGACGATCGTCCCGCAGGACGACGAATCCGAATTCGTCGATCTGTGGGGTCGTGGTGAAGAGCAGCGCGACGTTTATCTCGCCGTTTCGAAGCGCCCCGATAGTCAACGGGCCCCCCGCATCCAACGGTACGAAGGCTTCGAACTTCAGCCCGTAAACGCTTTGCAAGCCTCCCAGGCAATGCGGGCGGGAGGGGCACTCGGGCGGACCGCCGAAGTTCATCTGGCCCGCGACCTTCTCAAGGTCGCTGATCTTCGTGAGGTGGTAGCGGTCTGCGGTCGCGCGCGTGACCGCGATCTCGTTGCGGTTCTGCGCGGGGGCGGGCTCGAGGACCGTTACCCCGCGTTTGGCGAAGGCGTCTCGCAACATCACCTGGGTTACTCCGGGGGTATTGAACGATGGATCCGATCCCGGGTCGACGAAAGAGAGGGCGGTTCCGAGGTACTCGGGAACGAAGTCCACCTTGCCTTGTTCGAGCGCCGGTTCCATGATCTCGCGAGACGCGACGTTCTCTAGAACCTCCGCGGGATAACCATGATCGTTCATCGCGGTCGCGTAGATCTCGGCGAGGGCTTCGCTCTCCGGGAAATCGAAAGCACCCACCAGGATGGGCCTCGGCCCAGCCTGGGCTGTCTCATCTCCGCTCGGACTCGAACAAGCTCCCGCGAGAACGAGGAGCAAGCATGCAACAACTAATCGCCCCGGCTGTAGCGAGCGGACGAAAGGGCGCATCACGAAACGACCTTTCCCGATGCACCGGCTGGGACGGGAGGCGGGTTCAACAGTCTTTGCTTGCGGGCCTCGGC
>JAXDJP010000064.1:0-7484 GCA_034665645.1 Actinomycetota bacterium
CGCCGGCGCCCCGTCGACACGTGTCGCGATAGAAGACGCCCTGAACGCGTCCCGATACCAGCGCCTTCTTTCGTACCTTCACGCGACCGGGCGAACGACCACGATGTCGTGCTGCAACTCGAGGTCCACCACCGCGTTCGGCAGAGCGTCGCGAACGTCGGCCCCCACGAAGACACGCACTCCGAACGCTTCGATGACGTCGTCGCCGTCTTCGGGGCCCGCGGCGAGCTCGACCTGGACGTCGAAGCCACCCCCCAGACTCCTCGCTCCTCGTAGCCGGATCCCGCCCGACGCCCGGTCGACCCCGCCGAGATCGAGCGATCTCAGGAGTACCTCGGCTGCCTCTTCGGTCACTTCGATGGCCATCTGCTCTCCAATCTCAGATTTTGGTAGCGCCTAAGGGGCGCCATTTGGGTCGACAATGTCCCTCTGGGGGCTACAGGGCGGCCCCCTGGGGACGATATTCATAACGGGACGATCCTTGGGTGGGAAGGGGCGGCGTGGACGAGAAGATCCGTAGTTTCATCGAAAAGAACTCCGCAGCGTTCATGTGCACCCTGAAGAGGGATGGAACCCCTCATGTCGTGCGGATGGACTGCGGGCTGGTGGACGGCAAGCTCTGGAGCTCCGGGACGCAAGACCGCGTGCGAACCAAGCATCTGCGGCGCGATCCGAGGGCTACTCTCGCCCTCCCGAACCTGTCGAAGTCCTACGAGTGGCTCACGCTGGAATGCACCGTTCGGATCCTCGATGGGCCGGATGCCGTGGAGCAGAACCTGACCCTGTATCGCGTTTTGGCGGGCGAGCCGCACGACCTCGACGAGTACCGCGAAGCGATGGTCAAAGAGAAGCGGCTGATCTACGAGTTCGAGATCTTGAAGGCGTATGGGCAGTACTGAGACGCAGGCAGGGAGGTCAAGCGAGGGGAGGGCGGATTCGTACCGCCGCCTCGCCGACATCTTCCACGACCTCTTGTCGGAACAGACCCTCTCGTCGCTCCTGGACAAGATCGCCGACACGCTTTCCGATCTCGTTCCATACGACTCGATAACCGTCTTTCACGCAGATGAAGCTCGGGAGATCCTGATCCCCGTGCTCGTTCGCGACGAGTACGCCGAAGAGATCCTCAGCACGATCACTCCGTTCGGCCGGGGGATCACCGGGTGGGCCGTCAAGGAACGCCAAGCGGTTATGACGAACGAAGCTCACCTCGACGAGCGCGTGCAGTTCGTCCCCGGAACGCCGATCGAACCCGAGGCGATGATCTCCTTACCTTTGTTGGCGCGCGGTCATGTGAAGGGTGCGCTGAATCTCTATCGTCACGAACTGAACAAGTTCGACGACGAGGAGTTCGAGCTGGCTAAGAGGTTCGGAGACGCGGCCGCCCTCGCCCTCGACAATGCAGAGATCAGGGCCGCTCTAGAGCATCAGGCGCAAACCGATGCGCTGACCGGTCTCTACAACCACCGATTCTTCCAAGAGAGGCTTCGTTCGGAGCTCGCGAGAGCGAACCGCGCCCACGACTCCGTAGCCATCCTGATGTTCGACATCGACGACTTCAAGAAACTGAACGATGTCCACGGTCACGGGACGGGCGACCTCGTCCTCTCCGGACTTGCAGACGTCCTGCGAGCCACGGTTCGCGCCTCCGACGTGGTTTGCCGCATAGGCGGCGAAGAGTTCGCGCTGATCCTGCCGTCCTGCGTCGCGGGCGACGCGTTCGTTCTGGCCTCTCGCCTGAGGGACCGGTTGCGCATCACGGATTTCGAGGCGGCAGGCACGATCACCATCTCCGTCGGTATCGCGCAGGGCCCAGAGCATGCGATGAACCCGCGCGAGCTCGTTTCCTGCGCGGAAGCGGCGATGATGACCGCGAAGGCGAGAGGTAAGGACCGCGCGGTTCTGTTCGACGAGGCCGCAAGCGAGCGCCCGCATTCGACTTCGACGCGTGACGACGTTCGTTACACGGCACACCTCAAGATGCTGCAGAGCTTGGCCGGCAAATTGAACCGTTTGAACGACGTACGCCAGATCGCCGACACGATCGCGAACGAACTTCTAACGCTGATCGACTATCACAACTGCGGTGTCTACCTTGCCGAAGGCGAGGTACTAAGGCCTATCGCGTTCAAGGGTCACCTCGGTGGCAAATCCTCGCCGGAGGTTGAGCTGATGCCCGTCCGCTTCGGTGAGGGGATCACGGGCCGGGTGGCGTCGACGGCGAAGTCGATCCTGATAGACAACGTCCTCGATCTGGACCCGGACATGCGGCTCACGGGCACCGAGGATCTTGCGGAATCGATAATCGCGGTGCCCCTCCTTTACGGGGCTCGCGTGAGCGGTGTCATCTTCATCTCGAAGCTCGGCGCTGACGAGTTCGACGACGACGACCTTCGATTGCTGGAGGTGCTCGCCGGGCAAGCTTCGGTCGCCCTCGAGAACGCCCGTCTCTACGAGGCGCAGCGCCGCCAGGCCGAGAACGCTAACGCGCTCCTTGCCTTCGCCGATGAGATCTCGAAGGCGCCGACCTTCCATGCCGTCGGACATAGGACGGCTCAGGCCGCGGTCGAACTCCTGGCCTGTCGCCAAGCATCCTTATGGCTGCGCGCTGAAACGGGGGATTTCCGCTGTTCCGCTCATTACGGGTTCGACGGTGACAAGGAAGGTCTCGATCTGCTTCGACGTCCGGTCTCGCAAGAGGAGGCCAAGAAGGTCATGCTCGGGCGCACCGCTCCGTTCGTGGTTACCCCCGACCAGATCCGAACCAGATTCACCAACGTTGACGACCTACCCCTGAACGTCGCGGCCCTCGCGCCTTTGCCTGAGGGTGTCGATGGATTCATCGTCGTCCGTGCACCGTCGAAGGACGGGTTGTTCTTCACCCCCGAGCGTCTCCAGTTGTTGGCCGGTCTCAGCTACCAGGCATCCCATTTCATGCAGCGTGCGCAGCTTTACAAGGACCAGAAGGAGAGCGCCGAGATCGCGAACGCGCTCCTCGAGTTCAGTCGCGAGCTCGCTTCGACCGAGGGCCTCGAGCAGGTTCTTCAGCGCTTGGTGGAACTCTCCGCCCGGATCTTGGGGTCGCCGAAGATAGCGATCTGGCTACAAGATCCTGAGACGCAGCAGATGACCCTCGAGGCATCGTGGGGGCTCGCCGCCCGGGACGCCGAAAACTTGATCGGGGCCTGCATCCATCCCGAGATCGCCGCAGGCTTCCTTGCACACGGCGAGCCGTTCGTCCTCGGCCCGGAGGAATACGAGTCGTATCAAGGCGCAGCCGAATTCGGGGGTGGGCTATCTCTTGCAGTGGCTCCGGTCAGATTGGAAAGCCGCTCCGGATGTTTGATGGCGGCCGCCCCTGCGATGGGGGACTACGAGTTCTCGGAGCGCAAGATGAGGCTCCTCGCCGGGATCGTCGATCAAGCGAAGCTTGCCATCAGCGAGGCCAGCAGTTTCGAGAATCTCGAGAAGACGTTCCTTTCGACGGTAGAAGCTCTGGCGAACGCGCTCGAGGCGAAAGACGAGTACACGTCGTCGCACACGCGCTCGATCGTCGACATGAGTCTCGACGTGGGCGAGCGGATGGGCATGGACGCCCCGGCCCTGAAGCAACTCGAGCTCGTCGCACTGTTCCATGACATCGGAAAGATCGGGATCCCGTCTTCGATCTTGCTGAAGCCCGGTCCCCTCACGCCGGAGGAACGCGAGATCATGCAGACGCACACCATCTTGGGGGAAAGGATCCTCCAGCCCATCGAGCGACTGCAGCGCGTTCGCAAGATCGTGCGTAGTTGCCACGAGCATTTCGACGGAAGCGGTTACCCCGATAAGAAGGTGGGAGAGTCGATCCCCATCGAATCCCGCATCGTGCTGGTTTGCGATGCATTCGACGCGATGACCACCGATCGGCCCTACCGGGCCCGGTTAACTACGGAAGAGGCGTGCCGACGGCTTAACGAGTCGGCAGGTACGCAATTCGACCCCAGCATCGTGAAGATCTTCATGGACGTCCTGCAACAGGATGCGTCCCTCGACCGCGGAGATCCGGCGCCGTCTTAGACGGTCTTGAATTGCTCGAAAGGGTTGCGGCAGTCGTCGCAGTAGTAGAGCGAGCGGCACGGCGTCGGCCCGAATGCGTTCTCGAGGTGCGTTTTCTTGCTTCCGCAGAAGGGGCATGCCGCGACCATCGGTAAACCGATCTGGCTTATCAACACCGGGCCGTCGCCGGTGGGGGGGGCGAGACCGAACTCTGTCAGCTTGCGCCGCCCGTCGGGCGTGATGCGCTCGGGCGTCCACGGCGGCGAGAACGTGGTTTCGACCCGCACGTTGTCGACGCCATCGATCGCCTCTACCGCCTTCTTGATGTCGGCTTTGATCACGGGGATCGCGGGGCAGCCCGTGAACGTCGGCAACACGGTGACGGTGACGCCCTCGGCGTCCGATGTATCGACCCCAAGGATCATGCCCATGTCGACGACGGAGACGGCCGGGATCTCGGGGTCGGGCACGGACATCAGCGCGTTCCACACCGCTCGCTCGTCGGCTTTGGTGATCACCAGCTCGCCCCAGGCTGCTCGCGCTACGTCTTCGTCAGAACGTCCCAGAGATCGTCGAACTCCGATGAGTGGCGTCCACTTCGCCCGCCTCCGCCCTCCGTCGCACCTTCGTCGGACGGCGCGGACTCGTCCGTCGCGATCAGATCTCCTGAAGACGAGGCAACGAATTCGGCCCGCTCGCCGGCGGTGGAATGCGTCCCGACCGGGATCCCGAGCCCATCGAGCCACGACGTCGCCTTCGCAACGAAACGGCCGGCGAGCTCTTCGGACCGATGGGGGAGCCATCCCTCTTCGATGCCGCGTTCCTCTTCGGGCAACAACTCGAATAGTCCCGAAGCGTCCCTCAATGCTTCTTCGAGAGCGTGGATCAGCTTGTTCCGCCCCTCGACGGGCCCCTGCGCGATGCGCTTCAGCCACATGTCCGCGTGGATCTGGTGGTAACGCTCCTCGCGCCGCATCTTCGTAGCGAGCGCGGCGAGATCTCGATTCGACGAAGACTCCAGAGACTCCAATCGAACCTCGTCGGCGGTGTCGTAGACCCAATGGCGCGCGAGCGTGTAAGCCCAGTCCTTATTGCCGCGCTCGCATAAGAGAGCGTTTCGATATTCATTCGGCTTGCGTCCAAACGCAAGATGGTCGGCGTCCTCGCCGAGGATCTGACCGGCGAACGTGTACAGCGCGGCAGCGTGGCCAACCTCGTCTTGAGCGATGGAGGAGAAAGCCACGTCCTCTTCGATGTGAGGCGCGTAACCGGTCCACTCCGAATGCCGGTGGCCGAGCACGAGCTCGTCGTCGGCGAGCGCGGTAACGAAGCTCGCCAGCGCTTCGCTCATGCGGACTTCCCATGCGTGATCTCGGCTGCCCTCTTGCGGGCCCGCTCCCTTTTCCCGACGACCTCGCGATAAGCGCTCGCATACCGGTAGGACTTATCCGCGACCTGTCCCTCGTCGGCCATCTTCGAGATCGAGTGGATGTCGTCGCGACTGACGATCCACAGGTGCTCGCCTTCGCCGCGTCGCAAGAAGCATTCCTTCGCCATGATCGACGCCATATCGGGATCGGGCGCGATCACCGCGCCGCAGTGTTCGTAAGACTCCTTGTGGCCCGATCTCCTGAAGATCTCGTAGACGTCCATCGTCAGGCTGCGTGGATGGAGGGCTCGGCGAGAGCGTCGCGCACCCACCGGTGACTGTCGTAGGTGCTCTTGCGAGTGCCGAGGCGCCGCTCGGTCTCGGGCCCCGCGTTCTTCTTGATCGCTTCGAGGGGCTGCCAATCGATGTCGTCGTCGTTGATCAGCCAGTGCCCCGAGACCTCATCGTGGAAGGGGACCGGTGCCGGGAACGTGAAACCGAGCTCGACGATGCGCGGGACGTAGCGGTCGAGGAATTCCTGACGAAGGTCCTCGTTGAGGCGCGTCTTCACCTTCCACTTGAGAAGCAGGTCCTTGTCGGGGTTCGAGCGGGGGCCGAAGAAGTGGATGATCGCGAGCCACCAGCGGCCCAGCGCCTCTTGGAACATCTCGCGCTGGGCGTCGGTACCCGACGCGAGCTCGAGCGTGATGTCCTCGCCGTGACGTAGGTGTAACTGCTCTTCGGCGCAGATGCGCTTGAGAACCCTGGTGTAGGGCGCGTACGAGGAATCCAGCAGCGCGGCCTGGGTGACGAGCGCGGCTCCATCGATGAGCCAGCCGATGATCGCAACGTCGCCCCAGTGACGCACGGGATAGTGGAAAACGTTATGGAACTTGGACTTCCCGTTGACGAGGTCTTCGAACATCGTGTCGCGACTCTTGCCGAGGTCCTCGGCCACTCGATAGAGAAGCTGCGCGTGACCGACCTCGTCCTGGATCTTGGCGCAGAGCGACATCTTGCGCTGCAGAGTCGGCGCGCTCGGTAGGCATTCCCGTTCCGGCAACGCGCCCATGATCTCGGAGTTCGCATGCATCTCGATGAACTTGAGAACCCCCATGCGGTAGTCATCGGGCATCCAGTCCTCGGCCTCGATCTTGTCGCCCGCGTCGATGCGAGCGTTGAACTCGGCGAGCTTCTCCTCGTATGTCATCTAGGTCTCCAATCCCTTGAGAACCAACGTTGCGAATCCCTCTCCGATCTCGGTTGCACTCAATTCGCCGCCGGGGCGGTACCAGGCGAAAGTCCAGTTGCCCGCGGAAAGCACGAGTCGGGCGGCGAAGCGGATGTCCGCGTCTTGGCGGAACTCTCCGGACGCGATCCCTTCTTCGATGATGTTGCGCACGATCGATTCGTAGCGATCTCGTTCTTCTTGCACGGCCTGCCGCAGTCCTTCGGACAGGTAGCGCCATTCGTTCAAGAACACGGTGGCCGCGTCGAGGTGCTCTACCGCCGTTTCGATGTGGCCGACGAGTAACCGGCGGAGGCGCTCGGCCGCGGGCGCATCGTCGCCGGCCGCCGCGGACGCGCGCTCGAGGAAGTGACGCGCTCCCTCCTCGACCACGTCGTAGAGGAGGTCTTCTTTGGATCCGATATGGGCGTAGAGGGATCCTCGCTGGAGCCCGAGGGCATCGCCGAGGTGCTGCATGGAGGTGCCGTGGTAGCCGCGCTCCGAGAACAGCCGGGCCGCGGCTCTCGTCATCTCCGCCCGGCGGGGGCTGGCGACTCGTTCCTCGGTCTGCACGTGGGGCGGTCCTCTCGGTCACCAAACGACTGTTTGTTTGGCCATCTTAGCGCGCCGCCCGGGATCCTCGCCCCCCTATCCTTTCCGCCGTGCCGGTAACCAGGGAGGCTCCCCCCGAGGAGCGAGTCAAGCCGATCCTCACCCGCCTGAAAAAGGCGTTTCCCGACGCGCGGGTGGCCCTCGATTTCACGACCCCGCTGGAATGCGTCGTTGCCACGATCCTGTCGGCCCAGTCGACCGATGCCCGGGTAAACATCGTCACGAAGATGCTGTTCG
>JAXDJP010000065.1:0-22268 GCA_034665645.1 Actinomycetota bacterium
ACGGGAAACCAGTGATCGAGTTGCTGGGTCACTCGGGGACGGCGATCAGCGTCGATTGGAGCCCGGACTCAAAGCGGCTCGTCAGTGGAGGATCAGACGGAACCGCGAAGGTCTGGCAGATCCGGGAACACGGGGGCCGGGATTTGATTTCGATCTCTGCGACCGAGACGAGGAGCGGGAGCGTCGCGGCCTTCTCGCCCGATGGCACCCACGTCATCACGGGAGATGGCGCCATCACCGCCGTCAAGATCTGGGACGTCAGCGTCTCCGGCGATGCGGAATGGGCCGCCTTTCCAACCGAGGAGCTATCGCCCGTTGCCGTCGCTTACCTGCCCGACGGCCGCGTCGTCGGAGCGAGGGGGATGAGGTCTGCTGCGATCTGGAAGATCGGATCGGACCGGCCGGATGAGATCATCGGCCCAGCAGAAGGGCCGAAAGAGCCACTCATAATGATCCTCCCAAACCCCGAAGCGACGAAGATGGCGCTCGTCCCAAACTTCGCCAACTCAGCGACTGTCTGGGATCTCGCAAAGGGAGAGGAGTCCTTTCACACACGAGAGCCGGGGGAGGTCGTAGACGTCGATTGGGGCCCCGATGGAGAGACGCTGGCCGTCGCCTCACTCGTCTTCGATAGCAATCCCATAATCGCTGCGATCAACCTCTACGGGCCTTCCGGCGAGAAGGTCAGAACTATCGACCATTCCGGACGTGACATCGCGGGGATGCAGTTCACCCCCGACGGCAGCTCTCTCGTCGTTACATCTAACGTTCGGCCCGGTCACTCGGAGATCACGCTTTGGGACGCCGCTACGGGTGAGAAGCTGAGGACGTTCGACGATCCCGGTGTCCAAGCGATCAGCGGAGCATTGGGCTTTGACGCCACAGGCAAACGGTTGGCAGTCGGCAACAGCGACGGGTCGATCCAGCTCTGGGACGTTGCGAGTGGATCGAAAACGATCCGTTTGGTGGGGCTGGCCGGGCCCGCCGCGGTCGTGACATTCAGCCCCGATGGGAACACGGTCGCAGCCGGCGGCGAGGACAGCACAATCCGTCTCTTCGATGCCCATACCGGGAGAGAGAAGCTGGTACTGCGGGGGCACCGGTATGTCGTTTCGGGCGTCGCGTTCAGCCCCGACGGAACCAAGCTCGCTTCCTCGAGCCCCGACGGAATCATCCGCGTCTGGGCCCTCGAGCTAGAAGATCTACTCCGGATCGCCGACGAGAACCTCACGCGCGGCTTCACCGACGACGAGTGCCGGCAGTATCTCCACCAGGAGAGCTGCTCCGCGTAGGTACTCGTCCAGCCATCAATGGTCGCGAGGTCGAGAGCCGGGGAGGGGAATCGAAGGAGAAGCGTGTTCGCTCCCCCTCCACTCCCGCCTCTTCGAGCCGGGGAGGGGAATCGAACCCCTGACCTATTCATTACGAGTGAATCGCTCTGCCGTCTGAGCTACCCCGGCCGGGTCGGGAGATTCTAGTGGGTCCGCCGGAGCGACCCGGATGCCCACGGGGTCAGGAAACTCCGACGAGTGGGGGCTGGATGTGGGCCGCGATATCGAGGAGGGCCGCTTCGATCGCGAGCGATGCGTTTGCGTTCGAGACGAACGAGATCCTCACGTCGATAAGACGCTCCGCCGCCCTCAGGAACGAAGCGGTTGAGGCGTCGGACGCGGCCCATGTTTCGATCTCGGGCAGAAGGTCGATGTTCGTCATCGCCTCGGCCCCCCCAACGCGAACGGCCACGACGTCTCTATAGAAAGAGCTCAGCGAGGTGAGCGCCTCGCCGAGCACGTCCTCTTCGAGCCGGCGCAATTCCCGTTTATGCCGCTTCGTGAGCGCGGTCCGCGCGCCGCCGGTCCCCCGCCCTTCGCCGATGGTGTCGGCGAGTTCGGAGAGCTCTTGCTTCTGCGTCTTCTCTCGATACTTCACCGCGGCTTTCGCTTCGGCGAGGATCTCCGCCGCTGCGTCCTGGGCATCTACGGGCGAGATGAGACGCGCGGGGATCTTCGTCCACAGCTCGCGCCGTTCGAGTGCAACCTCGTCTTCGGCAAGCAAACGAGCCCGGTCGAAGTCCCCGTCGGCGAGCTTGGCCGCAAGTAGCGCTTTGTCGTCCTCGACACCGTCGTCGATCAGCATCTCCACGATGCGCGACTCCGGCACGGGCTCCAGTCGAACGATGCGGCAACGAGAGCGGATCGTTTCCAGCACCTCGTCCTCGTTTCCCGACAACAAGACGAAAACGGTGTCCGGTTGGGGCTCTTCCAGAGTCTTCAACAACGCGTTCTGTGCTTGAGGGTTCATTCGTTCGGCCTCTTCGATGATGAAGACCTTGTACTTACCTTCGAATGGTGAGCGAGCGGCCTCTGGGATAACGACCTCGCGGATGAGGTCGACCGGGATGATCTGACCCTCGGCCACGATGTGATGGACGTCGGGATACCGGCGCCGGACGATCCGAGCACACGTCGAACAGGTGCCGCACCCCACTCCCGGTTGCACTGGACAATCGAGTGACGCCGCCATCGCCAAAGCCGCCGACCCTTTGCCCGAACCGCTCGGCCCCAACAGGATCCATGCGTGCGGGATCTCGCCGGACGCCATCTGATCGGCGAGGCCCTGCACTACACGCGAGTCGTGCAGCTTGTCCCAAACGTTCATCGAGGTACCGGTGGGCCGGGGGGGATGAACTCGATAGGCGGGTCGAGTACTTCCTTGTCGGGCTGCATGCGTTTCTCGAAGATCGAGACGACCTCTTCGTGTACGTCTCGTGCCGGCTTGGAAGCATCGATCACGGCGAACCTTCGAGGGAACCTACCGGCGAGACGGAGATAAGCACTCCCGACCCGCGCATGGAAATCATCCTCTTCGACCTCGATCCGATCTCTTTCTTCTCCCACTCTTTTCAACCCACTCGTCGGATCCAACTTCAGATAGAACACGAGGTCGGGCATCAGGTCGTCCGTCGCCCACGTGCTTATGTCCAAGATCCGGTCGACCCCCAGCCCTCGCGCCGCTCCCTGGTACGCAAGCGAGGAATCGATGAATCGATCGGAGACGACGATCTTGTGCTGCTCGAGTGCAGGGCGGATGACCTCGGCCACATGTTGCGCTCGGTCGGCTGCATAAAGGAGCGCCTCCGTGCGTTCGTCCATCTCTGTGGCTTCGGGATCGAGGAGTAGCTCTCGGATCCGGGTTCCGATCTGGGTCCCTCCCGGCTCCCTCGTTTGCACGACCTTCTCACCACGAGCCTCGAGCCATTTCACGAAGGCTGCGAGCTGGGTCGTCTTGCCGGCCCCCTCGCCTCCCTCGAACACGATGAAGAGACCTCGGTCGGCATGGGCCTGAGCGTTCTCGAGAACCGATCGTTCTCGGATCGCACGCATGGAGAACAGTCCCCCACCTAAGGCGAAGGCGCCGGCGACCCACAGGGTCACGCGGCTTCCCGGGAGAGCGAGCGTTCCGAACGGGAGCGTGACGGCATGGTCCCCCAAGAATCCGGCGATCAGCGGGAAGAGGCCCAACCCCACAAGCGTTCCGATCCGGATCACGGTGTAGGCCGCGCTGAAAGTTCGGCCCTTCATCTCGTCGGCGGTCGCTTCGTGGATCAATGCGTAGGCAGTGGAATACGCGGTGCCTCCGAAGAAACCGAGCGCGCTCGCGACAGGGATCGCCGCCGAGAGGCTGCTGAGTCCGGCCAACGTGATGAGTCCGGCCCCGAGTAGAAGGATCGACGCGGAGAACAGGACGTCCAATCTGATCCGGCGCGAGATCATCCCCACAGACAAGAGCCCGATGATCATCCCGGTCGCAAGGAATCCGATGAGGAACGCGTAGCCTCTGTCCCCCGCGCCCAGAACGTTCTTCGAGAAGTCGATGCCGAGCGAGAAAACTCCTCCCGCGGCCGTGAACGTGAACGCGATGCCGACGATCCACGGACGAACCTGCTTGTCGTCGCGAACGAACTTCAAGCCCTCCAATAGGTCTCGCTTCGCCTCTCCAAAGTCCAACTTCTCGGCGCGGCGACGAGACGTTGGAATCACGAGCGTTGAGATCATGAGGGCCGAGAACGCGAAGGTGAAGGCGTCCACCCACAGAGCGAGCGAGTACTCGCCTCTCGCCAGCCCAGACAGGACGTCGACATGAGTCGCCAAGAATGTCCCGAGCGTCGCAAGACCGACGTAAGCGATCGTCGATAGCGGCCAAGGCCCGTAGATCGCCAGGAGCGACAGCGAGTTAGCCCGCACTAGATGGTGCGGCGGGACGAAATGCGGGAGCGAAGCATCTTTCGCCGGCCCCCACACCAGCGTCAAGCTCTCGAGGAACGCGGACGCGACGAGCAGGTAGATGAGGTTCGGCACGAACGGGAGCGAAAAGATGATCCCGGCCCGGATGATGTCGCAGATCACCATCGTCCGTTTGCGATCGAAGCGGTCGGCTATGACCCCCGCGATGGGGCCGACGACGAAACCGGGCAACACTCTCGCGGTCATGACGGTGCCGACCGCGGTGGCTCCCCCAAGCTTCTGGGCGAACACGGCGATCGCGATGACACCGATCCAGTCGCCCAGACTTGAAACGAATTGCGCCATGAAGAAGCGACGGAAGTTCCGGTTCTTCAGAAGCGTCGCGTAGGACACCTCTTCGCTGCGCTCGTCGAGGACCCTGAGATCCGGACGCTGTTGCGGAGCCTGCTGGATTGGAACCCTCCCGGTTGCCGACCTTACGGGGTCATCCTATTGAGTGGCGGAGGGGTTCAAGCCGGAGTTCGCCAAAACCGGGAGGAGCACCTACTCGGAGCTTTGTGCCTTTTTCGTCGTCTTCTTGGCGGTCGTTTTCCTGGTGGTTTTCTTTTTGGCCGTTGTCTTCTTCCGGGTCGACTTCTTGCGCTTGGGAGGGCCTGCGGCTCGCTTGTCGGCCAGCATCTCCGCCGCCCGCTCGAGGGTGATGGATTCGACGGTCAGGTCGCGAGGGATCGATGCGTTGTACTCGCCGTCCGTGACGTAAGGCCCGAAGCGGCCGTTCTTCACCACGATGGGGGCCTTGGTGTTGGGATCTGCGCCCATCTCTCTCAGCGGAGCACTCGCCGCTGCCCGGCCACGCTGTTTGGGTTGGGCCAAGAGAGCCTTGGCCTCGTCGAGGGAGATGTTGAAGATCTGTTCCTCGTCCGTCAGGGAGCGAGTGTCTTGACCCTTCTTTATGTAGGGCCCATACCGACCGTTGAGAGCTTCGATCTCCTCACCGTCGGCGTCGGTTCCCACAACCCGCGGCAGCGACAAGAGGCGCAGCGCGTCCTCCAACGAAACGGTGGTCGGCTCCATGGTTTTGAATAGCGACGCCGTCTTCGGCTTGGTCTTCGATCCTTCTTCGAGTTCGCCAAGTTGAACGTAGGGGCCATAACGACCGGCCTTCACCCACACGTCGAGGTCCGTTTCGGGATGCCGGCCCAGGACTCGATCCTCGCTGGGAGCCTCGAGCAGTTCCGTGGCGCGCTCGATGGTCAGCTCGTCCGGGGCGATGTCCTCGGGAACCGTCGCTCGATCGTCGTCCCGTTGCAGATACGGGCCGTAACGACCGACCCGGACCACGATGTCGCGACCTTCGCTGTCTTTGCCGAGAGGGATCGAGTTGATCTCCCGCGGGTCGATCTCGTCGGCATGCTCGGACACCATCACCTTGAGACCGGGCTGGCCGTTACCGAAGTAGAAACGGTGCAACCACGGGACGGCTTCGGCTTCTCCCGCCGCGATCATGTCCAGGTCGTCTTCCATCTTGGCCGTGAAGTCGAAGTCGACGAGCTTCGAGAAGTGCTGTTCCAACAATCCGACAACCGAGAACGCCACGAAAGACGGGACGAGCGCGGAACCCTTCTTCCACACGTAACCCCGGTCCTGGATCGTTCCCATGATCGATGCATATGTGGACGGGCGACCTACCCCCAGTTCCTCGAGGCGCTTGACCAGCGACGCTTCGGTGAACCGGGCCGGTGGTTGCGTTGAATGTCCCTTGGGTTCCATCTCGGTCACCCCGACGGTCTGGCCCTCAGTCAGGTCCGGGAGGTGAACCTCGCGATCCTCGAGCTCTGCATCCGGGTCGTCGGCACCCTCGACGTACGCCCGAAGGAAGCCGGGGAACGTGATGACTTTGCCGCTCGCGGCGAACTCCGCTACCTCGGGGCCGGATGTCTTCTCCTCGATGCGGACCTGGACACTTCGCCCGACCGCGTCGGCCATCTGTGAGGCGACCGTGCGCTTCCAGATCAGGTCGTACAAACGGAACTCGTCACCCGAAAGCTCCCTCGCGAGCTGTGCCGGCATGCGGAAGTTGTCGCCGGACGGGCGGATCGCTTCGTGAGCTTCTTGAGCGTTCTTGACCTTCCGCTGGTACTGGCGCGGGCTGGACGGCACGTAGTCGGCACCGTAGAGCTCCTTTATCTGCCGTCGCGCGGCTGCGATAGCGGCCCCCGACAAAGTGGTGCTGTCCGTACGCATATAGGTGATGTAGCCGTTCTCGTACAACCTCTGAGCGACCTGCATCGTGCGTTGCGACGAGAAGCGCAGTTTGCGGCCGGCTTCTTGCTGCAACGTCGACGTTATGAACGGAGCGTAGGGAGAGCGTTTGTAAGGCTTCTGCTCGACCGACTTAACTCCGAAGTCCGCGCCGCGAAGTCTCGTCGCAAGCGCGGTGGCTTTCCCTTCGTCCAGCACGACGGCCCCCCCGCGAAGGGACCCCTTCTCGTCGAAGTCCTTTCCGGTTGCGAGCCTGGCACCGTCGAGCGACACGAGAACGGCCCCGAATTCGGTGCGCGCTCCCTCGATCGGATGGAACCGTCCCTCGATGTCCCAGTAATCGGCGGACCGGAAGCGCATCCGTTCGCGCTCGCGCTGCACGACGATCCGAGTGGCAACACTCTGCACGCGCCCCGCTGAGAGTTTGGGAAGCACCTTGCGCCACAGCACCGGCGAGACCTCGTAACCGTAGAGACGGTCGAGGATGCGCCGAGCCTCCTGAGCATCGACCAACCGGCGATCGAGGTCGCGAGGGTTCTCGGCGGCGGTCCGGACCGCATCCTTGGTGATCTCGTGGAACACCATCCTCTTCACCGGGATACGAGGGGACAGAACCTCGAGCAGATGCCACGCGATCGATTCACCCTCACGATCCTCATCCGTTGCGAGGAAGAGCTCGGTGACGTTCTTGAGCAAACCCTTCAACTTCGTTACCTGTTGCTTCTTCTTGCCGGGAACGACATACAGAGGCTTGAAGTCGTTATCAACGTCGACGCCGAGACGAGCCCAGGGTTCGCCCTTGTAGGCGGCTGGGATCTCGGTCGCAGTCGCCGGGAGGTCGCGCACGTGCCCGATCGAGGATTCCACGACGTAATCGCGTCCGAGGATGCCGGCGATGGTTTTTGCCTTCGCCGGCGACTCGACGATCACGAGAGCTCTTGGCACTTATCTCCTTAGGCTTAAGGGCGACCCTTATCGCACCCTCATCGTTTCCTGTCAAGCGAAGGACTGGGCCCAAAACGCTGCGCTGGCCGTACCATCAGCGCCCATGGATGCCGTCGTCAACTTCATGGAACACGTCGTTACAACCTACGGCTACTTGGCGATCTTCTTGTTGATGGTGGCTGAATCTGCCTGTATCCCCTTCCCCAGCGAGGTCACCATGCTGGTCGGCGGGTGGTACGCCGCGGACGGCAGACTCGAGTTCTTCTGGGTGGGGGTGGCCGGCGTGGTCGGCAATCTCCTGGGATCCTGGATCGCTTACGCCGTGGGGCGGAAGACGGGTCGGTCACTCCTAGACCGTTACGGCCGCTACATCTTCATCAAGAGTCACGACATCGACAGGGCCGAGATCTGGTGGGAGAAGCACGGAGAGGCAGCGACCTTTTTCTCGCGCCTCTTGCCCGTCCTCCGGACGTTCATCTCTCTCCCCGCAGGGATCGCCAAGATGCGTTTCGGGAAGTTCACGCTCTACACGTTCCTCGGCGTTGTCCCGTGGACCTTTGGGTTGGCATGGGTCGGAGTCCTGGTGCAGGACAACTGGGAGAAGGTTTTCGGTTACTTCAATCTTCCGACACTCATCATCGCCGGGGCTCTGATCGTCGTCGGAGGAACCTGGTTCATCCGACGGCGGAAAGCACGGAACACCGCAACGACTTGATCGTCAGGCGAGACCGATCTCCGGTGCGACCTCTTGAAGTCCGGTGATCGATATACCGATGAACTCGTCCATAGGGATGCCGATGGACGCCTCCACCTCTCTTATCTCTTCACGCTCCACACCGGGAGCGAAAGACTTCTCCTTCAGCTTCTTCTTCACCGAGGAGACCTTCATGCCGTTCGCCTTCTCGGGCCGGACGAGCGCAGATGCGACCAAGAGACCCGACACTGCGTCTGCGTGCACGATGGCCTTCGCCAGCAGATCGGTTCGGTATTCCTCGAACCGGTGGGCCAGGATGGCATTCAGGACGCCCTCATCCGTGAACCCCTCCTCGCGAAGCCATTCGACGGTCTGGTAGCTATGGCGTTCCAGATTGTCCTCGGTGAAGTCGTAGTCGAGGTCATGGAAGAGCCCGGTGTAGCCCCACCTGTCCTCGTCTTCCCCGAAATGGCGCGCCAGGGCGCGCATAACACCCTCCACCGAAATGAGATGGCGGTACGTGATGTCCTTCTGCGAATACTTCTTAACGAGAGCCAGGGCCTCGGCGCGTTCCACCCCTAATGCTCGCCGGCGAGCGCCAACCGAAGGTCGGCCTCGGCCTCGGGAGTAGCGAGCGCCAAGATCTCGTCCCCCACTTCGAGCGGAGTCTCGGGGGATGGTGCAACCACATGCTTCTCGCGGATGACCGCAACGATCGTGCAATCGGGTGGCAGCTGGAGCTCTCCGATCGTCTTTCCGGCTGCTGGTGACTCCACCGCCAAGGTCACTTCTAGGAGACTCACCTTCCCCTGCTCGAGAGGGAACAGGGTGACGAGCTCTCCCACCGATACCGCCTCTTCGACGACCGAGGTAAGGAGATGCGGTGTGGACACAGCGACATCTACCCCCCAGGTCTCGGTGAACAACCACCGGTTATCGGGGAAGTTCACGCGTGCAACAACTTGAGGAACGGCGAACTCCTGCTTCGCCAACAACGAGATGACGAGGTTGTCTTCGTCATCTCCAGTCGCCGCCACCATGACGTCGCAAGAAGACAAGACGGCTTCGTCGAGCGTGTGCAGTTCGCACGCATCCCCCACGACCCAGCTCACGTCCAGCTCCCCTTTCAGCGCAGCCGCCTTGTCGCGATTCTGCTCGAGCAGGACCACTTCGTGACCTTTCGCGCGAAGGTCGTTCGCTACGTAACGTCCGACCTTGCCGGCGCCGGCGATCGCTATCCGGGTTCGACCCGCCATCACTCTGGGTGTCCTACGTTGCGAAGGTCTTCGACGATGCTGGCTACATCCACGCGTGCCACCGAGAGATACATGATGTCTCCCTCCTGCAGAGTGAGGCTGCCGTCCGGCACCCGAGGGACTCCGAAGCGGCTGACCGCTACGACCTTTCGGCGACCGTCGAGATCGAATTCCGAGACATGTTTCCCCACGAGCTGGGGTTCGGCTTGCACGGTTGTGATGACGACTTCTCCGTTGTCGACCGTGTATTCCAACGCGGAGTCTTCCGGGACAAGGAAGCGCATCATCTGGTCCGTCGTCCATCGAACGGTAGCGACCGTTTGGATCCCCAACCGTTGGTAGATCTGGGCGCGTCTCGGGTCGTAGATGCGGGCGACCACGTGAGCCACGCGGTAGTGCTCCTTCGCAACCCGAGCGGAAAGGATGTTGGAGTTGTCTCCACTCGTGACCGACGCGAAAGCGTCCGCACGACTGATCTCCGCCTCTTCCAGAGTTTCACGATCGAAAACGAAGCCGACGATCTGCTTGCCGGCGAACGAAGGCTTCAATCGCTCGAAGGCCTGGGGGTCGCGGTCGATGATCGCAACGGAGTGGTCCTGCTGTTCCAGCGTGTTCGCCAACTCGGACCCGACCCGGCCGCAACCGGCGATGATGACGTGCAACCTGACGCTCCTCTAAGTGGCCCAATAGGTTCCGGCGATACTGCCATACTCCCCTTCGTGGCTCCGCTGAATAAGTTCCTGAACAGACTTGCGCAGTCGCCGGAAGAGTTATTGGCGGAGAACATCCGCCGTTGGGCCGCGACCGTGACGGATGCGACGCCCCTCGACGTGGCGCCCTTCCGAGAGCGAGTCAAGGTCGTCGGCGTGGTGCAAACCATCCGCATCGACCCCCGAGAGGGAACCGGGTCGATCGAGGCAACCCTCAGCGACGGGAGCGGCGAGCTGGTCGCCAGGTGGCTGGGCCGCCAGACCCTTTCGGGCCTGCGCCTGGGCGCCGCGCTTCTGATGGAGGGGATCATCGGTAACGCCGACGGGAAGCGCGTGATCCTCAACCCGGAATACGACTTGATCGAGGGCCCCGGGCGGAGTTAGGGATGGCGAAAACCAGCGACGTCTTGAAGAGGATCTTCGTGGGCAGACCGATGTCCTACGGAGAGCTGGAGCACACGCTGTTGCCGAAGAGCATCGCCCTCCCCGTCTTTTCGTCGGATGCCCTGTCGTCGGTCGCGTACGCGACTCAGGAGATCCTCCTCGTCCTGGGTCTGGCCGGCTTCGGCGCGCTGCAGCATGTCGTTCCGATCTCTTTCGCCGTCGCGGCACTCCTCTCCTTGGTGGTGATGTCTTACAGGCAAACCGTGCGCGCCTACCCGACCGGGGGCGGCGCCTACCGCGTCACGCGCGAGAACCTCGGGAAGTACCCAGGATTACTCGCTGCGTCCGCCATCCTGCTGGACTACGTTTTGACCGTCGCCGTCTCGGTCACGGCGGGGGGAGACGCCGTCGTGGCAGCGGTCCCGGGTCTCGAACCACTGAAGGTCGAACTCACCCTCGCTTTCCTTTTCTTCGTTGCGATCATGAACCTGCGGGGGGTCAAGGAATCGGGCGTCTTTTTCGCCATCCCCACCTACGGGTTCATCCTCTCGGTTTTCGCTTTGTTGATAACGGGCTTCGTGAGGTGCGTCGGGGGCTGCCCGGTTGCGGTGAGTCATGCGACCCAATTGCCGGTGGAACACGCGCTCTCCTTCTTCCTGATCCTCAAAGCTTTCACGGCCGGAACGACCGCTCTCACGGGAGTAGAAGCGATCTCGGATGGAGTGCCCGCGTTCCGCTACCCGCAGTCGAAGAACGCCGCCGCGACCCTGACCATCATGGGAACGATCTCGATCTCGATGTTCCTTGGCGTGTCGTGGCTCGCTTTCCACATGCACGTGATCTTCCGGGAGGGCGACCAAGTAACGGTGCTCGGCCAGATCGCCGACACCGCATTCAACGGGGGCCTCGGGTTCTACATCCTGCAAACGATGACGGCGGCGATCCTGATCCTCGCGGCGAACACCGCCTTCGCCGACTTTCCGCGGCTCTCATCGATCCTCGCTATCGACCGGTTCATGCCCCGCCAGATGATGAACCGGGGAGATCGTCTGGTGTTTTCGAACGGGATCCTCGTGCTCTCGGGCCTCGCGACGTTTCTCGTGATCATCTTCGACGCCAACCTCACTCGCTTGATCCAGCTCTATCTCGTGGGTGTCTTCATCTCCTTCACGCTGTCCCAAACGGGCATGGTTCTCCACTGGCGGAAGACCCGCGAGCGCGGATGGAGACGCAGCGCTGCGATCAACACTGTGGGTGGGACGATGACGGGAGTAGTTCTCGGAGTTGTCATCGCGACGAAGTTCACCCGCGGGGCGTGGATGGTGCTTGCCGCGATCCCCGTAGTGATGTTCATGATGCACTCGATCTACAAGCACTATATGGAGGTCCGCGAGGAGCTCATCGACCCCGCTCGCGTCCCTACTGACCGACGCCCCGGCAACCAGCACATGGTTCTGTATGTCTCCGATATCGACCCGGCGACCCTGCGAGCGCTTCGGTACGCGCGGTCCATCCGGCCGAGCTCTCTCGACGCCATCACGAACAACGAAACGATCCGAGACGCATGGGCCGCGCTCGCCCCGGATGTCCCCTTGGAGGTCTTGTCCTCGGGCTCGCTTAGCAGCACCGTGAAGGGGCGGCTCCGAGCGCAACGCGATCGATTGTCGGATGACGACTTCCTCACGCTCGTGATACCCGAGCTATTCGAGTCGTCGAGTCTGATCAAAGTGCTGCAGCACCCAGCCATGTTCCGGTTGAAGACTTCGCTGCTGCGAGAGCCGGGGATACAAGTGCTCGACATCCCCGTCGTGCGGGACAAAGCGTTGGTGGTGGATCCGAACCGCGAACCAGCGCGCAACTACGTGGTGATCCTCGTGGCCCACGTGGACAACCGAACGCTGCATGCGATCGAATACGCGGAGACGCTTCGAGCCACAGACGTTCGCGCGGTTTCTTTCGACCTCGACCCGACCACAACGGAGCAGCTAGGGAACGACTGGCTGACCTATCGCATCCCCCACCAATTGGAGATCCTGTCGTCACCATCGCGTGACATAGGCGAGTCGCTTCGGATCTTCGTACGAGGGCTCAAGCCCGACGGGATCGAGAAGGTGGTGACGGTCGTGGTTCCCGAATTCGTGGTCGAGAAGAAACGCCACCAGATCCTGCACAAGCACACACCACTCGTCGTGAAGCGGAAGCTCCTCTTCGAGAAGGGCGTCGTGGTGGTGAGCGTTCCCTATTTCATCTAGCGACCGGCCCGAACGAAAAGGAGGGCCCCCGATGGGAGCCCTCCTTTTGTTACGACCACTCGGGTGTTACGCCGAAACTGCTACCGGCGCCTCGTGTTGCGATGAGGGGTCGATCCCGGCGCTCGGTCGCTTCGAGAACATGATCGCGATGCCGAGCACGATGACTGCGACGCCGGCGATCACGAAGCGGAAGTTGTTGTCCTGGAGGTTGATGACGGCAGGCAGGATCAACAATGAGATCAGGTTCATCACCTTGATCAGGGGGTTGAGAGCCGGGCCTGCGGTGTCCTTGAAGGGGTCACCAACGGTGTCACCGATGACTGCTGCCTTGTGTGCCTCCGATCCCTTTCCGCCCTCGGCGCCGTCTTCGATGTGCTTCTTCGCGTTGTCCCACGCACCACCGGAGTTGGACAAGAAGTTGGCCATCAACTGACCTGTGAGGATGACCGCCGCGAGGAAGGCTCCCAAGGCGAAGTAGTTGATCCCGAATCCGACGATGACCGGCGTCAGGACCGCCAAAAGAGCGGGAGTTGCAAGCTCACGCAGTGATGCCGCGGTGCAGATGTCGATGACCCGGCCGTACTGAGGACGTTCGGTTCCCAGCATGATCCCGGGGTGCTCGCGGAACTGGCGGCGCACTTCCTGGACGACGACCGCCGCGGTCCGTCCCACTGCGCGGATCGCCAGCGAGCTGAACAGGAACGCAACGGATCCGCCGATCAAGAGACCGATGAAGGTCTTGGGATCGGCGACGTTGATAGCAGTGAGCGGATCCTTGAACAACTCGGACCCCACCTTGTCGATGTTCAACTCGGACCCGATGGTCTCGATGAACGAAGCGAACAGAGCAACGGCCGCGATGACGGCCGAGCCGATCGCGAAACCCTTCGTGACGGCCTTCGTCGTGTTTCCGACCGCGTCCAGGCTGACCATGATCCGCTCCGGTTCGCCCTCGAACTCGCCCGACATCTCGGCGATGCCGGCGGCGTTGTCCGAAACCGGGCCGAACGTGTCCTCCGCGACGACTACACCGGTCGTGGCGAGCATCCCCATACCGGTAAGGGCCACGAGGTACAACGAGAACTGAAGGTTCCCTTGACCAAGAGCGATGGCGACACCCAGCGCCGCGGCGATCGCGATGATCGCGTAAACCGACGACTCCAGACCACTGGAGATACCACTGAGGATCGCGGTCGCGGGTCCAGTACGCGTCGCCTCCGCGATCTCACGGACGGGACGTGTTTCCGTAGAAGTGAAGTACTCGGTAAGACGGCTCACGATCTGAGCTAGAACGAGGCCCGTCACGACCGCCCAGAAGACGCGCAGGTTGTGCACGTAGAACTGAGCAACGAGGAACGTTCCGATGACCGTCAGGATCCCGGCAGTCAAGAACCCCCGGTTGATGGGGGCCATGGCGCTGGTGTCCTTGTCGGTCGCTCGCACCGCGTAGATGCCGACGATGGAGGCGAGAACTCCGATGGCACGGGCGATGACGGGGAAGATCAATCCCAGGGCGGGGTTCAACCCGATGGACTGGAACGCGGCAACGCCGAGGATGATCGAGGCAACCAGCGTGACCTCGTACGACTCGAAGAGGTCGGCCGCCATTCCCGCACAGTCACCGACGTTGTCCCCAACGTTGTCGGCGATGGTCGCGGGGTTCCGAGGGTCGTCTTCAGGGATACCGGCTTCGACCTTACCGACGAGGTCGGCACCGACGTCGGCCGCCTTCGTGAAGATCCCGCCTCCCACTCGCAGGAAGAGAGCGAGTAGCGAACCGCCGAAACCGAACCCGATCAGGATCGCGGAGGCGGTGTTCTGGAACAGCAAGATGATGATCGTCGCACCGAGAAGGCCGAGCCCCACGGTGAACATCCCCGCTACCCCACCGCTGCGGAAAGCGACCTTGAGCGCGGCCGGCAAGCTGCCGCTCTTAGCGGCGGCCGCGGTGCGGACGTTGCCTCGCACCGCGAGGCCCATCCCGATGAAACCCGTGAGACCGGACATCGCGCACCCGGCGAGGAACGCCAGCGTGCGGAAGATGCCGGACTGGCCGAAGTTCAACGCCTGTTCGCCACCGGGCTTCAGGACCGCGGTTGACGTGAAGAAAACGATGGCGGCCAGCGGGATCAAGATGATGCCGATCGTTTTGAACTGGCGTCGGAGATAAGCAAGAGCGCCCTCTTGGATCGCTCCGGCTATCTCCTTCATCTTGTCCGTGCCTTGGTCCGCAGCCAAGACTCCCCGCATCAACGAGAAACCAACGACGATCGCCAGGATCGCCGTCGCCGCGGAGAAAAACAGCCAGAACATCTCCGCGCCGCCGAGATGGAAAGACTGATAACCCCCTTCTGCAGCTAAGAGGTGCATAGCTCGTGCTCCCTTCTGTTGTCCTTCAGGAAGAGCGTCATGCCGACGCCTCCGCCTGTCCCTTTTCTTTCCTGACGTAGATCTGATTGGCAACTTTTTCGCCAACCGTTCGGTCCTTGCCCTCCACACGAAGTACCAGTGGTCCGTCGAACGGGTGCTTCTCTTTCACCTCGACCTTGACGCCGGGACGGAGTCCCAGCGTGTCGAGAAACTTCACGACATCGGGATCGATCGAGCCGGGAACGGCAACGACGGCGACGTCACCTGGTTCCAGGGCATAGAGAGGCGGCATCTCGGCGATCTCTTCCACGTCGGGTTCCGGGATCGGGAAGCCGTGCGGGCACGTCGCGGGGCGGTCGAGCGCAACGAACAGTCTGTCCTCGACCTCCTGGGGCAACTCGTGTTCGAAAGCACCGGCAAGTCGGTCCGCCTCGTTCCACGCGTACCCGAGCATGTCGGAGAGGAAGCGCTCGACGATGCGATGGCGGCGGATGGCCCTCACCGAGGTTTGGCGACCGCGCTTCGTGAGCTCGACGCCGTGATACGGGCGGTGCTTAACGAGACCTCGCTCCGCGAGCTTCTTGACCGTCCCGGTGATCGTGCCGGGGGCGACGCCGAGGGACTCCGCGATCGCGCCGGTATGCGCGCCCGCTCCATCTTTCGCCAGGCGATAGATGGATTTAAGCGCGTCTCTTTCGGACCTACTAAGGGTTTGAATCGTCATTTTGAGGCCCGTAACCTATATTTCGGGCCCTCGAAATGTCAAACAGGGAACGGCATCCCTCTACGTTGCGTTGGAAGGTGAGCGCTCGAGAACGAGGCGCGTGAACATGCCTCCGCCCTCGCGGGGAGAAAGTTCGAAATGATCGACCAGGCTCTCCAGCAGGGCCAAGGACATCGTTAGCCGGGTCGAGAACCCCTGGGTATCGACGCCCGCCTCGGAGGGCTCGACCGACTGCCGGCGGTCTCCGATCTCGACCCGAACGAGGTTCTCTTCATCGGTCCACTCGATGGAGATGGGGTCGTCCGAGCCCGCTTCCTCGTTGGACTCCACTGCGTTAGTGCACGCCTCGGAGACGGCGATCTTCAGATCATCGACCGCTTCCTCGTCCAACCCCGCGGCGCGCGCCAGAGACGAGATCGCCAGCCGTACGACGCCGACGTACTGCGAGCGGGGCGGGATGGATAGCGAAACGGTTGCCACTTTCAGGCGGCCCCGCCGGCCGCCTCTTCCACGGAGCCGTGGATCGGGAACACCTTGGTAAGGCCCGTGATCTTGAAGATCTTGAGGATCTTGTCCTGGGTGCACACGAGAGAAAGGCTGCCGTCGTGCGCCTTGACCCGCTTCAGCGCGCCGACCAATACCCCGAGCCCCGTCGAGTCGAGGAAATCGACGCCCTCGAGGTTGACGACGACGTCGTAGGAGCCTTGAGACACCAGCTCGATCAGCTTCTCCCTCAGCTTCGGCGCGGTGTAGACGTCGATCTCGCCCTTCACATCTACAACCGAATGCGATCCGACGGTCCTAACGTCCAAACCAAGTTCCATGTGTGGGGCCTCCTAGGGGTGCGCGATCAACGGGCCAGAGCCCTCGGATCAGATCAGTTTCTGAGTAAGGTCCGCAATCCTACTGCGACGCCGGGGCGGCTACGGAGAGTGGCCACAGCGTGGGATATCCGGCAAAAACCGGCAGACTTTAGCTAACGTCCGGGGCCGAGGGGCCGAAGGGCCACTGGAGAGTGGATGGAGATACAGAGCACCGAAAGCACGTTCAGGCCGAGCGTGCCATTGATCTTCGGGATAGCGATCGCCATCGTGGCCCTGGTCGTGGCGGCCACCTTCGCCCTTACGAGGCGGGAGGGGAAGGTCGCCGCGCGTCCCGGCGACGCGCCGACCGTTGCCGCACCGGCTTTGAAACAAGCGGCGTGGCATATCGAGCGCCGGGTGGTTGGTGACAGTGGGGGGCGCTCCCACAAGAAGGTGCTCAAGGTCCAACTCGCGGCGGTGTCGGCAACGGTGACCGATCTTTACGACGCCCTGTTGCTCCACCCCGAGGATGCTCCCCAGATCACGCACGACCACATGTCGCCCGCGGCGGCGCGCGCCTTGGGCAAGTCGAAGATCGCGTTCGGAGGATCGATCGAGAGGGTCCAGACGCTGCGAAGGGCGGCCGCAGTTTCTCTGCAGGGTCCGTCGGCGTCACACGCCGCAGCACGCGTTGCCATCAAGCTCCGCGCGCGCACGGGCAAGAAAGAGATCCATCTACAGCACCATGCGACGCTGTGGCTCGAGCGCGCTGGATCTGCTTGGCGCGTCATCGCATTCGACACCTCGCAAAGGCCGCTCCGATGAGGCGCCTACTCACAACGATCGGTGGGATCGGAGCAGGTGTGGGGGCGGTCGCCGGGGCGGGACTCCTGGCACTACTTACCTTCGCTGCGATGCTCGTTCCACTCGCGATCCACCCCCACGCCAGCTACGCCGCGCCGGCGATCACGATCGGCCGCGTTCACTCGCGATTCCAGCCGGAGGACGGAAAGATCTTCGTTCTCGTGATCGGCAACGATGCCCGATCCGGCAATCCCGACAGGGCTTTGGCCGACGCGATCCATATCGCGGGGATAAACACGAAGACGATGAAGGGAGGGATCCTCAATTTCCCTCGTGACTGCTGGGTCGAGATCCCGGGCTATGGGAGCGCCAAGATAAACGAGTCTCTCTTCGCCGGGGGGCCGGAGAAAGTCGCCGAAACGATCGAGCAACTGACGGGCATCAGACTCGACTACTGGGTGATGGTCGGCTTCGAGGGCTTCGAGGATCTCATCAAAGGCGTGGGTGCGGTCAAGATGCGGATCCCGTCTCCCGTTTACGACATCGGTGGGTCGGGCGCGCATCTAGATGCCGGCGTGCAACACCTCACGTACTGGGAAGCGCTTTCGTACGTACGAACGAGGCATCCATTCCCTCACGGCGACATCGACCGAACGACGAACCAAGCAAGTTTCCTGATCGCGATGCTGCGCAACCTTCAACACGACGTGAGACGCAATCCCGCAGCCTTGCTCAAGTGGATGTCTGTCACTAGAGAAGTTACGCGTCTCGACGTCTCCCCCAGAGAACTATTCAAACTCGGGATCCTGGCGTCTCAGGTCGAGCCCGGCAAGATCGGGAACGTCACGGTCCCCGTATCTCTGGGAATGGTGGGGGCCGCGAGCGTCGACCACATCTCCAGCTCGGCGAGCGCGATCTACTCTCGGTTCAAGAAGACCGCGTCACTCTAGGCAGCGAGGCCGTCTTCGGGATCACGAGGGAAAACGTAGAACCACGTCCTTCGGAACTATCCACCTCGATAACCCCTCCGTGCAGCCGCACGATCTCGTGCGCGATCGTCAAGCCAACTCCGGTCCCTGCCGCACTGCGCGTGTGCGAGGCGTCGACTTGGTAGAAACGGTCGAAGATCTGGTCGAGGTGAGCTCGATCGATCCCGACGCCCCGATCCCTGACGCTTAGCCGAACCGACTTGTCGTCCTCTTCGAGGGCCACTCTGATCGGAGAGGGCGGTTCGGAGAACTTGTCGGCGTTCTCGAGAAGCTTCCGGAAAGCCTTCATGACCTTGGTGGGGTCGCAGCGGACCTTGATGCCGAAATCCGGCGCATCAACGTCGATGATCCGGAGACCTGAAGTCATGTAATCCGCCACTTCCTGGTGCAGCAGTGGGGCCAGATCGACGGTCATCATGCCCGACAAGAGGTGCCCCTCGTCGACCAATCCGATGTCGATCAGATCCTCGATCAATTGGCTGAGACCCAGTGACTTGCGATCGATCATCTCGGCCAGTTCTTGTCGAGCCGCAGGCTCAAGCTTTCCGTCGTGCCGAGTTAGCGTCGATGCAGCACCTCGGATCGCCGTCAGCGGGGTTCTCAACTCGTGCGACACGTTCGCGACGAAATTGCTCTTCAACTTCGCAAGCTCCTGGAAAGACATCGCGGCCGCCTCCGCCGACGCGACCACTCGTTCGGAACGCCGGACGAGGTCGATCATCCGCGCGGCCAGGACGCCGATGACGAAGATGTAGCCCACGCGAACGGTGACTTCGTATACGGGGCCCCCTCCGGACACGAGGACGACTCCGAGGTACACGAGAGCGCTTGCCGCCATCGATACGATTCCCGGAACGAGATCGAAACGGGTGACCGACGCGGCGGACTCCGCAAAGAACAAGACGAAATAGGGGGACGAGAAGCCACCGGTCGCATAGATCCAGATCGCGATGAAAGCGTTGTCCAAGACCGTGAGACTGAGGGGCCCGAAGAGTCCCTCGATGGCAGGGTCACGCCATAGGACGGTTCCCACCGCGTAGGCGAGGGCAAGAACGATGACTACAAGAGCCAATCCAAATCGATGGACGTGCGACGCGAACAACAGATAGGTCGCTCCATTGAAGGTCACCACGCCGAGGCGGATGAGCGAGATGACCCTCTCCATGCTCGCCACACGGTCTTCCGGGCGGAGAGCGGTCATCTCATGAGATCGCGCTGGCGAAGTCCACGGCGCGCAGAGGACCGCCGGTTGCTTCCTCTACAACTTGATCCCATCGCAACAGGTTGCCCGGCCGGAAGATCTTGTCGACCATCAGCCCGCCCGCTTCCGATACTCCAACGAGTCCCCCGAATCTCTTGCGAAAGGTCTCCGCCAGTTGGGAAGCGAGCATGTCACCCAGAAGATAGTTGTGGTAGTAGACGGGGGCAACGGCAAGGTGGATCTTTGCGGCCCAGCCTCCCTCCGGAGGATCCGCGGGCGCGGTGACTCCTTGGAACCGCTCAACCAGCTCCCACCACCGCGCATCGAGGTCCATCTCTGGGTCCGCGTAGAGGTCTCGCTCGAAATGCACCATCACCAGTCCCCACCGTGCGAACAGGAGACTCTGCGCAGCCGACGCTCGCTTCAATCCGGGCCCCATCCGCTCGATCTTTTCCGGCGAGAGGCCCGCGATCGAGTCCAGCCACACAGGGTCTCTAACGAGGCGACCCGACAACAGCGCTATGGCTTCAGTAACGAAGGTGTGAGTGGGACGCCGCAAGAGGTAAGGAAGATCCGGGTCGATCGAGACGTCGTAGGCCGCGTGCCCCGACTCGTGAAGCATCACGTCGACCCAGCGCTCTCCCGGGACGACGTTCGCGAGGATCCTGACGTCACCCTTGCGATCGACGTCGAGGCAGAACGCATGCTGGCACTTCTTCTCGCGCGGATATAGATCGCTGTTGGTAAGAACCGTTTCGAGATCGATGTTCCACCCGGCGAAGGTCTTCGATGCCAGAGCCGCGGCATCGGCGGCGCCGAGCTGATCGTCCAAACTGATCCGGCCCTCCAAGGGAAGGCTTTGAAAGAACGGGTCGGCATAGTGCCACGGGTACAAGGTTGTGGTCTGGAAACGAGTCATCAGCTCCTCGTCGAGTGCTCGCTTCCAGGTCGCAAAGGGATCCTGAGTCAGCTCCTCCAGCTCCCCCAGCAGGGCGAACAACCAGTCCTCGGACAGTTCCTGAAGCTCGAGCTCCATCCGGTAGTAATCGGCAAAACCGAGATTGCGCGCTGCTTGATTGCGTATGCGAGCGAGCTCTCTCACCCGATCAGCGACAACGCTTCCGACTTCCTTCGACGCGCGCCAGAATCGCTCGCGCTCTTCGTTGTCGTCGGATGTTCGCAGCACGTCTTCGATCTGATTGTCGTTTCGCCGTCGCCCATTGATGTTCGGCCGATAACTTGCGAACTCTCCCTCGACGTCGGTGGACAATCCGACCATCTCGGCGCGCTCGGACTCGCCCATCTGATTACCGATAAGCGACAGCCTTAAGACCTCGAGTTGCCGCTTGAGTTTTGCCTCATGAATGGGTTCGCGCAGCGCGGCATTGACCGAGTCCAAGGACTGGGGGTCGCCCTTCAATCGCCTTAGCTCGAGTTCCAATTCCGCTCGGTGCTTCTCACTATCGGCGCCGGCCCGGACCTGTGTCTCCCAATAGGCCTGGTGAAACTGCGTCTCTAGTCGTTGGAATTCTGTCTCTAGCTTTTCAACGAGACGGTGGGCGGATCCAGTCACTGATCGGTTCTCCCTCAGTTGAGTTCGAACGAACGATCCTAGCTTCTGGATCCAACGAGTTCGAAGTGCCAGGGTTCGTAAGCCATCGGACGCCATAACGGCAAACCAAGCTCTTCAACCAGCCGGGCCGCCGTCTCTACATCGCCCTGGAGGTCGACGGCAAGGCCGAGCTCGTGCATCGAGGACCCGGGCCGAGCCACCCAGTCGTCTGCTATCTCGGGGTCTCCATAACGTTCCAGAGCAGCGTCCCAGAGCGCCTCTTGCTCGGCGCGATCTCGGACCCCAGAGCCGAGTTGAACGGCGCCGTCGGAGGCATCGATCACGCGCCCGATCGCATGAGCGAGCCGGGGATCGAGCGCCATCTGGCCCTCGCCCGTCGCCGGTCCGAAGCCTGCGGGATCGGCAACGGCACGAGCTTCGGCCGTGACCCCTTCGATCCTTGCTTCGACCAGGACCGCGCCGATCCCGTCGCAATCGCAGCTCACTACCTCCGCCCCGTTCAAGCCCGCGTATCGCCGCGCCTCTTCCTCGGGATGTCCACTGCCTGCGATGGTGCGTTCGACCGCCGCGGCAAGGGCTGCGCTGTCTGCAGCGATCTGCACTCTGGTGCGCAGCATCGATAGGTTCCCCAACGAAACCGTGAAGTTCCCTATCAAGATCGACACGATCAGGCAGCAGGATGCGAGAACGACGGTCACGGGTTCTCCAGCCGCATGGTCGCCTCGGCAACCAGAGTTCGTGGCCCGATCAAGTTCCCCAACAATGGAACGCGACGCGACCCGCTGAAAGAGACGTTCACCGTGACCGGCTCCCCTTGCACTCGATACGCGGTCTCGGGATCGACCTCGAGTTCGAGAGGGCTAAGGCCTCCTGCTTCGGCGGCGCGCCTTACGTGGTTCTCGTCGGAATCGACAGCCGCCACCCGCACGGCCTCGCGCGCCGCGTGCCATACCCGGATCTGGTCTCCGACCACTATCCCGACCTGGACGAGTACGGCGATCAGGACGACTACCACCGGTAAACCGAGGGCGAGCTCCAACGTCGCCTGCCCCGACTG
>JAXDJP010000066.1:0-2609 GCA_034665645.1 Actinomycetota bacterium
GGACTTTCCTCGACCCGCTCGCGCGAGCCGCGGTCACCCGGCCGGCTTCTCGCCCCTAATTATGCGACAGCAGCCAGTCGAAGGTCTCGCCGACCCTCGTGGTGACCAGCGTGAGATGACCTTCGTCCGGGCGTAAGCGTGCGTCCACGGCGGGGATGTGCGCGGCGAGCCAGCGACCATGCGCTTCCGGCACCATGCGGTCTTGAGACCCTTGCCACAGGAGGATGGGGACCTGTATGTCCGCCAGGTCGAAACCCCAGGGCGCCGCGAAGGCGAGGTCGTCCTCTACCCACCCCTCGACACCCTTTTCGAGCGCTTCGCGAGTCCACGCAACGAAGATCTCGCCGATCTCTCCACTCATCGCCGCGACGTCAACGTCGCTGAGGACCGTCCGCAGCACCTCCGTTACGGCGGCGGCGTCCGCCTCGAGCATCTCCGCGCGCAGGCCCTCCAGCATGGGGGCAAGCACGTCGCGCCCCGCGATCGCAGCCTCAAACTCCTCGACGTTGTCCTCGCCCATCCCCGCTGTGAAATCGAGATCGTCCGCATCGTTAGGGCCAACCCCCGCCATCGACGCGGCCGCGGTGACCCTGTCGGGCAGCAGCGCCGCGCACGCGAGCGTGTGCGGGCCGCCTCCGGAGAGCCCGAACGTGGCGAAACGTTCGATGCCCAGTTGATCGGCGATAGCTCGAACGTCACTCGCGACGTCTGCGACCGTGCGTCCGGGATGGGGATCCGATCCGCCATAGCCCGGACGGTTGTAAGTGATGAGACGCGCGCCCCGCGATTCCGCTTCCGTAACCCACGGTGAAAAAAGCGCGCGCGACGACGGGGTGCCGTGGTGGAAAAGGAGAACCGGTCCTCGCGACTCGGCGGCGTCCGTTACCTCGAGCACGCGCCCGTCTTGCGTCGTGACGGTTAGCTCTCTCACTGGCTCCTCGACTCGATGCGCTAAGAGATGGTGAGCCGCATCCGGCGCGCGGCCCGATCCAATGCTCCCAGAAGAGGACGTCCGAGAAAGATCACGAGCACGGCGTTGCCGACCGCCCCGAAGATGTCCCATCCCAGCGACGTTGCGACGTAGAACTTGAAATAGTGGTGGAGGTTCTCAACCGTCCCCAGTTGCGGCTGCCACCCCACCGAGGACGATCCCGCGAGGTAAGGCCACGACCACAGGTTCATGAGACCGCCGAAGAGGAACGCGACCACGAACCCGTAAGCCGCTAGGCACGCGAGACGAAAAGGCCAGCTATCGGAGCGCGGCATGAGCCCGGCCCCCATCCCCACCCACCCAACCGCGACCATCTGGAAGGGAAGCCAGGGTCCGAGTCCTCCAACGAAGAGCCCCGAAGCGAACATCCCCGTCGCACCGAGCACGAAGCCGAAGGTCGCACCGAAAGCGTTGCCTGCGACAAGGACCACGATGAACATCGCAGAGAACCCGGCAAGGAAACCGGGAAGGCGCAGAGCAACCATCGCAGCCCCCAGCACCCCCACGAGGGCGACCGTCTTCGGGCCCATGCCTCCCCGGCCCAGCTCGACGAACAGCAGCGATCCGATCCCCAGCAGCAACGCCAGGAGGATCCAGGGCGCGTCGACACCATGAGCTTGCTCCCCGCCGATAGCGGCCGGTAACAGGAAAGGCCAGAGGAACGCCGCGAGGCCGAGCAAGTTGGTGGCGATCAGCAGGTAAAGCCGAGCGCGGCCGCGACGCTGGGTTAGTGACACCGAGGCGGCAACGCTCATCGCGAGGCACCTGCCCGGTTGGTGCCGACGGCAGCGATCACTGCATCCGGCGTGAGCCACTGGGGGCCGAACACGCGGGCCGTTTGCGGGGCGAAAACCGGCGAGTCGCCGATCACCGCTGCCGGAGACCCTTCGGCTATCACCTCGCCACCCGCCAGCATCACGACGCGATGTGCCAGTTCCGCGACGAGTTCGACATCGTGCGTTGCGAAGATGACGCCCTTCCCCGAACGCGCGGCGGCCCTGAGGAAGCTCGACAAACGTTCCTTTGATGGATGGTCGAGGCCTCGCGTCGGCTCGTCCAGCAACAGAACCGGGGCGTCCGTGGAGGCGATGGCGGCTACCGCAACGAGAAGTCGTTGTCCCGCCGACAGGTCGCGCGGATGAACCTTTCGAGATTCGACTAGACCCAGAACGTCGAGGAAACGCTCGGCCGGCGCGTTCGAGCCCGACCACTTCAAGGTGGTGGCGATCTCTTCCTCGACCGAGTCCTTGAAGAGGATCCCCTCGGGCGTTTGGGGACAGAGCGCTACGTCCCGTCCGGCCTCGGGAGCGTGACCGTTTGCGTGCACCGTCCCCTTCGTGGGCTCGTGCAAGCCACTCAGGCATCTAAGCAAGGTCGACTTCCCGGCACCGTTCCGGCCCACGAGGGCAACTATCTCGCCCGGTCTCAGTTGCACGTCGACGCCATGTAGGACCTCCGTGTCCCCGTAGCTCGCCCGAACCGAGCGCGCGTCCAACAACGGAGGCGAGTCCGAAATCTCTTCCGAGCGCGCCTCACGATCGGGAAGCGAGATCGACGTGGCGCGACGCGCTTCTCTCACCGTTAGAGGAGGCGGGGACCAGCCGAGAGCGCGCCCGAG
>JAXDJP010000067.1:0-15017 GCA_034665645.1 Actinomycetota bacterium
TCACTCACGATCCCGGGCGTCGCGAAGTGGCTTATCAGGCTCGCAACCGTCAAGCGTTTTGACGCCATCTGGCTGTCGAGTGCGATCGCAGCAGAAGAGAACGCGGATCCCACTCCCGGTCTCGTCACGTTCACGAATACCGTGGAGCTGGGCGAAAAGGCGCTTAGCGATCGGTTCACTGGAGATGAGCTGCCATGAGTGGACGTACGAGACTCATCGCTGCGGGCGTCATCGCCTTGATCGTGTGCCTACTGTTCTACGTGCTCATGATCAGGCCTCGGAAGTCCGAGCTCACCGATCTGCGGGCTCAGGTCCTGCAAGAGGAGCAGAAGACGAACCAATTGAATCTGACGCTCGCTCACCTGCGCGAGTTGCAAGACAACGCCCCGAAGGCGCAAGCGGAACTGGCTCGGATAAAGCAATTCGTTCCCGAGAACAACGAGGTAGCGAACTTCGTCTTCCAGGTTCAAACGGCCGCAGACGAGGCGGGCGTTGGATTCGTGCAGGTCTCCAACGAGCTTCCGAAGACTCCTCCCGAGGGGGCTGCGCTATCGGAGATCCGCGTCACCATCGGCGCGAAGGGCGGCTACTTCGCGATCCAGGACTTCATCCGTCGCCTGTACGACCTCAAGCGCGCGCTCCGGATCGACACCGCAACGCTTACGGGTGAAACGAACGACTCCACGCATGTCACGATCGAGAAGCTGTTGATCACGGCCCGCATCTTCTTCGAGCTGCCCGACCCCGCGGTGGCCCCCGTCGGAACGACACCCGTTCCCGCGGTATCGCCAACCCCAACCCCTGCAACGGTTCCCTAGGAGACTTAGATGGTCACGACAGAAGAAGAGATCGAAGAACGTAGCGGCGTCACGCCGCAGCAGATCGCTATCGTCGTCGGCGGAGTGATCCTCCTGCTGCTGCTTCTGTGGTTCTTCTTCCTTCGGTCGAGCGGAGACGAAGTGGATCCTCTAGCGGTTACCCCCGCGCCGCAGGTGACGCCGACACCGTCGGTACCGCCGGCGACCGGCGGTGGGGGCGGAGGGGGTAAGGGACCCGTCGAGACTTTCGAGGTGTTCGCGCCGCGCGACCCGTTCGGTCCGGTCGTCTTCGCCGACGAAGGCGGGGGATCCGGGTCGGGCGATGGCTCCGGTAGCGGGACGGGTGACGGAACCGGCGACGGAACCGGCACGGGCGATGGAACCGGGAACGGCACCGGGACCGGTGATGGGACCGGCTCCGGGACGGGGTCCGGGGGCTAAAACGTCCAGGGTCACACGGTGCGCCTGATCGACGTCATACGTGGCGGGGACGACGCCCGCGCCCAGATCCAGGTCGACGGCATCGTCTACACGGTCGACCAGGGAGAGACTTTCGCCGGCAACTTCCAACTGCTGTCCGCGTCGGGGGGCTGTGTTTCGATGCTCTTCGGCGACGACCAATTCTCGCTCTGTGAGGGCGAAGAGATACTGAAGTAGCCAGAACCGCGGCCGGCCGGTGCAACACTTGAGAGCATGACTAGGCTCCGTTATCTAACCGCCGGCGAATCCCACGGGGCTGCGCTCGTTGCGATCCTCGAAGGACTCCCCGCCGGTATCCCTATCGAGCTCAAGTCGGTGCAAGACGAGCTCGCTCGCCGCCGCCATGGTTACGGCCGCGGCCCCCGCATGAAGATCGAACGAGACGCTCTCAGCATCGTCGCCGGCGTGCGCTCTGGTCGCACTCTGGGCAGCCCGGTCGGTCTCATCATCCAGAACTCGGAGTGGGAGAAGTGGGCTCACGTGATGCCCCTCGAAGGCCCCTCCGCCGGACGCGAGCTGACGAAGCCGCGGCCGGGACATGCCGACCTTCCCGGGATGCTGAAGTATGGATTCGACGATGCCAGGAACGTGCTCGAGCGGGCCAGCGCCCGTGAAACCGCGGCCCGCGTAGCGATCGCCGCCTTCGCCAAGGCACTTCTCGCGCACCTCGGGGTCACGATCGCTTCGCACGTGGTCGCGATCGGCGACGTAGCGGTGCCGCGCGACGCCGAACGACCGGGGCCGGGTGACTTGGAGGCGATCGACGCGTCACCGGTGAGGTGCTTCGATGAAGAGGTGTCGGTTCGGATGCAGCGCGCCATCGATGACGCGGCCGCCGAAGGAGATTCTCTCGGCGGAGTCGTCGAAGTGATCGCGTTCGGGCTGCCGCCCGGACTGGGCTCGCACGTTCATTGGGATCGCAAGCTGGACGGCCGCCTGGCCGGTGCCCTCATGGCCGTCCCCGCGATCAAAGGCGTTGAGATCGGCGATGGCTTCGAGATCGCCGCAGCCCGTGGGTCCGTTGCCCACGACGAGATAGATGTCGGGCTCACGCGGGCCACCGATCGCGCGGGAGGCACCGAAGGCGGCATGACGATCGGGGGACCGCTACGCATGCGAGCCGCGATGAAGCCGCTGTCGACATTGAAGAAGAGGCTAAGAACCGTGGACATGGCAACCGGCGAAGCCGCCGAAGCCTTTCAAGAGCGCACCGACGTTTGCGCGGTTCCCGCGGCCGGCGTCGTTACCGAAGCGGTCGTAGCGCTGGTGCTCGCCGACGCGTTCTTGGAGATGTTCGGCGGCGACACTTTGGACGACGTCGAGCGGTCTCTCGCCGCATATCGAGAACGGATAGACCGACGCAGCGGGGGATGATCGTCCTCGTCGGCTTCATGGGAGCGGGGAAGTCGACCGTCGCAGAGTTGCTGGCCGAGCGACTGAACCTTCCGTTCGTCGACACCGATCGGTTGATCGAAGAGCGCGCGGGCCGGTCCATCGCTCAGATCTTCGAGCGCGATGGGGAGGACGCGTTTCGAAAGACGGAGTTTGAGATCGTGAACGAGGTCTTGTCCGGCGACGAGGCCGTCGTCGCGCTCGGTGGGGGGTCGGTCGAGAACGAAGCTGCGAGGTCGCTTCTCGCGGACGCCGTGGTCGTGTACCTCAGCGCACCCCTCGAAGAATCGCTGCGAAGGATCGCCGATCCATCGTCTCGTCCCCTGCTACGCGGTGAACACGATCTGATCGGATTGTTCGAGCGACGAGCGCGCCTTTACGAGCAGGTTGCAGACCTCACCGCTGCCACTCAAGGACGTTCCCCGGACAGCATCGCGGACGAGCTCCTGTCGGGCTTGGGGGGGCCGCAGCGCGATCGCTTCGTGGGAACGATCGTGAAGGTCGATCTCGGCCCCCGGTCCTATGACGTCCTCGTGGGGAGTCGCATCCTGCATCGCGTCATCGCGGCCGTGCCGGACGATGCCGAGCACGTGTTCGTGGTGACGCACCCCGAGCTAGAGCCCCTCGCCGCGCCGGTCGTCGACGATCTGAAGCGGGAACGACGAGATGTGCACGTTCTCCTCGTTCCCGAGGGGGAGCGCTCGAAGTCGTGGGCGGAGGCCGGCCGCCTCCTTTCGACCCTGGCAGACGTTCCCGCGCACCGCAAGGACGTCGTCGTTGCGTTCGGGGGCGGAGTGATCGGAGATCTCGCGGCGTTCGTTGCTTCCACCTATGCCCGCGGTCTCAGGGTGATACAGGTAGCGACCTCACTCCTCGCTCAAGTCGACGCTGCGATCGGCGGAAAGACCGCGGTCAACCTCGCGCAGGGAAAGAACCTGGTGGGCACTTTTCATCAGCCGCTCGCGGTGTTCTGCGATGTGAAGCTCTTGCGCAGTCTCTCGGATCGAGAGCTGCGCTGCGGCCTGGCGGAGGTCATCAAATACGGGTTCATCGCCGACCCCAGCCTGCTCGAGACGATCCGAGACAGGTCCGACGCGATCTTCGCTCGCGACGAGCGGGTGCTCCGCCCGATGGTGAAGCGTTCGGCATCGATAAAGGCGCACATCGTTTCGACGGACGAGACGGAACAGGGTCACAGGGCGTGGCTCAACTACGGCCACACGATCGGCCACGCGGTAGAGCGGTCGGATCGGTTAGAGGGCATTCGCCATGGAGAAGCGGTGGCGCTCGGTATGATGGCCGCCGCTCACCTCGCCCACGATGCGGGCAGGATCGACGATGAGCTCCTCAGTCTTCACCGCACCACCTTGGAAGCCGTCGGGCTGCCCGTTCGCGCCGATCTCGATGTGGATATGTTGGAGGAAGTGTGGCTCAGAGATAAGAAATACGACGGCGGCATGCGGTTCGTCTTGTTGAACGGTTTGGGTAAGCCCGAGGCCGGCATCGGGGTCGATCGCAGCAGCATCGAGAAGGCTTTGAAGAGGATGGCTGAATGAAGTTCCTGGTGATCCATGGACCCAACCTGAACCTTCTGGGCTCGCGCGAGCTTTCGGTCTACGGGACGGACACCCTCGACCAAGTGAACTCCGTCATCGAGGAAAGCGCCGGTGAGTTAGGTGTCGACGTCGAAACGCATCAAACGGCGCGCGAAGGCGAGATCATCGAGCTCCTTCATGGCGGCATCGACAAGGTTCAGGGAGCGGTATTGAATCCGGCGGCCTACGCTCATACGAGCCGCGCCATCGCCGACGCGATCCGAGCCGTGCCGTATCCGGTCGTAGAGGTCCATCTCTCGAACATCCATGCACGCGAGGCGTGGCGTCACATCTCCGTGACCGCAGAGGCTGCGGCCGGCCTCGTTTGTGGGTTCGGCGCGCGTTCTTACGTATTGGGTTTGCACGCACTGAAAGGGATGGTGGGAGATGGATCATGATTCACGGGTAGCGCGACTCCAGGCCGGTCTGCAAGGGGCCGAAGTGGATGGGTTGCTGGTCACGGACCTCACCAACGTTCGCTATCTCACAGGTTTCTCGGGCACCAATGGACAGGTACTGGTAACCGCGTCCGGCGCGACGTTCCTTACCGACGGGAGATATCGAGCGCGCTCTCAACAACTCGTCAAAGGAGCAGACATCGTCGTTTACCCGGACGGCCTGGGCGACGCTCTTCCAGGCCTCGTGCAGAAGGCCGAGGTCCGGCGGTTGGGCATCGAAGCGAGGAACGTGACGCTCGCCCTCAAGGACAGGATCGTCTCGGCCGCTGGGGGGGCCGAGCTCGTCCCCACGGATTCTCTCGTCGAGAAGCTGCGCCGGTCTAAGGACGACGACGAGGTGCGCCGGCTCGAAGAGGCGACCTCCGTCTCGGACTCGGCGTTCAAGTACATCATCGACAGGTTGGAGCCGGGACGCACCGAGATCGAGATCGCACTGGATCTCGAGATCGAGATGCGCCGTTCCGGTGCCGACGACGTGTCGTTCGAGCCGATCGTCGGCTCGGGGCCACTGTCGGCGCACATCCACCACACGCCCTCGTCGCGCCGGCTCGAGAAAGGCGATCTCGTCCTGATGGACTTCGGCGCGCGCGTCGACGGGTATTGCTCGGACCTGACCCGCACCGTCGTGCTGGGAGCGGCGACCGACGAGCAACTGAAGGTCTACGAGATCGTCCGCGCCGCGCAGCAGGCGGGGATCGATGCCCTCCGGCCGGGCGCCACGGGCCGGGACGTCGATGGAGCGGCGCGGAAGGTGATCGCGGACGCGGGCCACGGCGACGTGTTCGAACATGGTTTGGGCCACGGCCTCGGTCTCGACATCCACGAGGATCCGCGCCTGGCGAGGACGTCCGATGACGTCGCCATGGCGGGCGACGTCATCACCGTCGAGCCCGGCGTTTATCTCACCGACTTTGGAGGTATCCGGATAGAGGACGACGTCCTCGTCACGGACGACGGCGCGCGCGTGCTGGGCAGCGCGCCGAAGGATCACTTGATGGAGCTATAGGAGGCAGCCGATGATCTCGACCAACGACATGCGCCCGGGGCAGACCCTAGATATCGACGGGACGCTGTTCACGATCCTCAATTACCAACACGTCAAGCCGGGCAAAGGTCAGGCTTTCGTCAAGACGAAGCTGCGAAATCTCAAGAACGGGGCGGTGGCCGAGAGAACGTTCCGTGCCGACGAGAAGGTGAACCTCGCAACGCTCGATAAGCGCGAGATGCAGTTCCTTTACCGGGACGACGCGGGCCTCGTCTTCATGGACAACGAGACATACGAGCAGATCCACCTCGACCCCGCGCTGCTGGGGGATTCCGTGAAGTTCCTCAAAGATGGAGCGACCTGTTTGATCCCCACTTACGAAGGTGCCCCGGTAAGCGCCGAGATGCCGAACACGATCGAGCTCGATATCACGGAGACGGAGCCGGGGATGAAAGGGGACCGCGTGTCGGGCGCTCTGAAACCCGCGACCGTGGAAACTGGTGCGATCGTGCAGGTGCCGTTGTTCCTCGTGACGGGCGACCGCATCAAGGTCGACACACGCTCCGGCGATTACATCTCGAAGGCGTAGGCGATGCGTGACGGGAGTGCCGGCCCCGCGTGAAAGGTCGCAGGATGGCCCGCCGCATCGCTCTCGACGTGTTGTACGAGGCGGCGATCCGCGATTCGCTGCCTCTCGATTCCTTCCGGCACCGACAGGCCGCGGGGTGGGCACAGACCGCGGCCCCCCAAGAGGACGAGCCCGAATCGATGAGGGAGAGCGCCGACCCCCCGCCCGAGATCATCGCCTACGCCCGGTCGCTGGTCGCGGGCGTCCAAGATCACCAAGCCGAGATCGACGAGATGATCGCGCGCTATGCGGACCGGTGGGCACTCGATCGGATGCCGATCGTCGACAAGAGCTTGCTGCGCATGGGGGTGTTCGAGCTGCTGTGGGGGCAGGAGATCCCGGTGGCCGTCGCGATCAACGAAGCGGTCGAGCTGGCGAAGTTCTTCTCGACCGACGACTCCGGGCGTTTCATCAACGGGCTATTGGGGCGGGTCGTCGAAGAGATGCCCCACGAGGATCCGGGCGAGCTGCCCTCAGGTGCCGGGAGCGGACGCCAGTAGGTCAAGGGCCTCCTTCGCTCGCGGATCCTCAGGATCGATCTCGGCCGCCGTCGCTGCCGCGTCTCGGGCAGCATCGTCGTTGCCGAGCTTGGCGTTGACGAGCGCCAGCGTGCCCCAGTAGCGCGCGAATGGAACGGGTTCGGCGGCGAATCGATCGAGCCGTGCCAAGGCATCTTCCTCGCGCCCGAGCGAGATGTACACGTCCGACGCTTCTGCCACCAGCAATGGACTCCCCGGGTTGAGGGCCATCGCTCGCTCGTAAAGCGCGAGAGCTTCCTCGTCCGCGGCCGGCTCGACATTGACCCCCCACACGTGCAACAACTGTGCTTCGGCCGTTATGGCGGTGATGAGCGGGAAGCCGTTCAACGACGCAAAGGCGCGGCGCATCTCGTCGATGTAAGGGGCGCCGGCGGCCCCGCGGCGCGTTCCGAGTTCGCCGACGTGCTTCGCCATCCCGGCGAGGTAGTAATAGTCGGAGCGATCGGCGACCGCGGCGCGGAACTCATCGACCGCTTCGTCGGCCAAGTTGTCCTGTGCGTGCTCGTTTCCGAACTTGTAGTGACGGTCGGCCATGACTATCCGGGCGCTCCACCAAAAGGACGCGGCAACGAGCAGCACCGCGACCGCTCCGGCAAGGACACGCACCGCCCCGGGGCGCGGGCGCACCTCCGGCTCGCGTTCCGGAAGACCGGCCGCCGCAACGAAGCCGGCGAGCACGGTCCACAGAGCGAGGCGCGTCGAGAGTTCGTCGAGACTGAGAAGGCTTTGGGTGAAGTACGCGATCGCGCCGCCGAAGAAACAAGCGGCAAGGATGCCGGCGTCCGTTCCCGTTTCGACGCGCCACCCCCTCGCCACCGTCCAACCCAGAAGAACCAAGAAGCCCAGTGCTCCGACCACTCCCGCGGAGGTTAGGAAGGCGAAGAAGACCGAGTGAGGGTCGTCCGTCACGTAGTCGGCCTGCAAGGCCTCGTCCGGGGAGCGATGCTGGATGCTCTCGACCGCGTAAACGTTTGGCCCGCGCCCCAGCACCGGATGGTCGGCGGCCATGTCTATCGCCGCCTCCCAGGCCCACGCGCGGTGGGCCGCGGTGATCCCGATCTCGCCCGATTCCCCCTTGATCATGGTGAACACGATCACTCCAACCCCGGCCGCCGCGAGAGCGCACGCGATAACGAGTCCCGCCACCGGAGCCCACCCCCACCTTCTCTTCAAGACGAGCCCCAACGTCACCGCGACCCCTGCGACCCCGGCCAACCACGCTCCTTGGCTGAACGAAACGAACCAGCCTGCCGCGGCCAGCACGACGCAAACGCCGGCCCAGTCGCGATGCTCGCGGTCGACCAGCCACACGCCGATGCCGACGGGGAGCACGATGCTCATGAACCCGCCGAGGAAGTTCGGATTCCCGAGCGTCGAAGCGGCGTTGTCGAGACCGAACGTCTCGGCGGTCCCGCCGCCGGTCCAGATGAACGGGGCGAGGTGGAAGGCCTCGAGCACCGCATAGGCACCCACGGCCGCTCCGGAGATGAGAAGCGCCCACGCGAGCGTCCGCGCCCGCCCTCGGAACGCGTCGGCGGCGAGCACGCCGAACAGCGCCGTGAGGACGTAGGGAACGAGACCTTGGTAGCGGTTGTATTGCCCCAGGAGAGCCCAGCCCCGGTACGGCGATACGAGCCATGCCGCGCCGAGCGGCGCGACCACCGCCAAGGCCGGCACGAGGAGCGGCCGCAGAGATCGGGCGCTGGCTCCGGCGCCGAGTTCGAGCAGCTTGACGGCCGAGACGGTCGCCACGAGGGCGATCAGGAAGGCAAGCTTCGGCGTGTTCACGGGGTCGTACATGAGGCCGTAGAGGAAGATGAGCGGCATCACGACGACGAGCAGCACGAGGAGAGCGCGCCTCAGCGGCGGCCCGTTCCGAAGGATCAGCTCATTCACGACACGCCCCGTCTGAGGACAACACACGCCCGGCCCGGGCGGGATCTCGGCTCCCACGGTACGCGACCTGCCCTCCTTAGGAACGTTTTTGGCACTCGCTTCGGGTGACGGCCTCGAGGCGCGCGGTGTAGGGTGTTCGAAACCTTTAACCCGGCCCCGAGAGGTCGGAAAGGAGTCTGGTTTGCAACATCCGAACGCGAGCGCTTCCCCGACTGGGGGAGGCGTTTTTTCTTTGCCGGATACACCTCGAGGCGGGTTCCGGGGGCCGAGGCACCGATGACGGCCGAGAACCTTCGCTCGGCCCGCACCGCCGACGCCCACTTCACCTTGAAGGCCCGCGTCATGGGCGAGCCGGAGGTGCGCCGGGCCCTCTTGCGCGTCGCTCACGAGATCGTCGAGAGGAACAAGGGAACCGAGGACCTCGTCATCGTCGGGATCCGCACCCGTGGAGCGCCTCTGGCCGATCGCATCGCAACCGCCATCGCGGATTTCGAGGGAGTCGACCTTCCGTCTGGAGCGCTGGACGTCGCCCTCTACCGCGACGACGTCGCTATGCGCAGTCCCCGTAGCCTCGAAGCGACGACGGTCCCGGCCGACCTCGATGGAAGGGTCGTCGTCCTCGTCGACGACGTCCTTTACACGGGCCGGACGATCCGGGCGGCTTTCGACGCGGTGCTGGATCTTGGGCGTCCGCGAGCGATACGGCTGGCCGTACTGGTGGACCGAGGACACCGCGAGCTTCCCATCCGCGCGGACCATGTCGGCAAGAACCTCCCGACCGCGGCCGGCGAGGTCGTAAAGGTGCACGTGAAAGAGATAGACGGCGAGGACGCGGTCCTGATCGGAGGTTACGGAGAATGATCAAGCATCTCCTCTCGATGGATCAGCTCTCGAAAGAAGACATCACGAAGATTCTCGATACCGCTGCTTCGTTGCAGCAAGTCACCTCGCGTCCCATCAAGAAGCTGCCGACGTTGCGCGGCCGCACGGTATGTAACCTCTTTTACGAGGCGTCGACGAGAACGCGCATCTCTTTCGAGCTGGCAGCCAAGAGATTGTCTGCCGACGTCATCAACTTCTCCGCCGACTCGAAGTCGAGCGTCGCCAAAGGCGAGTCGTTCAAAGACACCGCATGGACCCTCGAGGCGATGGGCGTCGATGCGATCATCGTGCGACACGGTTCCTCGGGCGCTCCACTGCAGCTTTCGAAGTGGGTCGAGGCAAGCGTCATCAACGCGGGCGACGGTGCTCACGAGCATCCGACCCAGGCCCTGCTGGATCTCTTCTCGATGCGCGAGCACCTCAAGGACCTCGAGGGACTACACGTCGGCATCGTGGGCGACATCACCCATTCCCGGGTCGCTCGATCGGGGGTGAAGGGTCTCGTTACGATGGGGGCCGAAGTGACGCTGGTCGGTCCGCCTACGCTCGTCCCTCCACAGGCGGAGGCGTGGGGAGCGAAGATCTCGTACAGCCTCGACGATGTGATCGGCGACCTCGACATCTGTTACCTCCTGCGCGTCCAACAGGAACGTCAAGCCGAGCAACTGTTCCCGAGTTTGCGCGAATACGCCGCGAATTGGGGTCTCGACGCGAAACGCGTCGCGCGGATGAAGCCCGACGCTCTCGTCATGCATCCAGGACCGATGAACAGAGGGGTCGAGATCGCCGCGGATGTCTCGGAACTGCCCCGGGCGATCATCCTCGGTCAGGTGGCGAACGGCCTCGCGGTCAGGATGAGCCTCCTCTATCTGATGCTCGGTGGCTCCGAAGACGAGGTGCCGGCGATATGACGACGATCCTCACAGGCGGCAGGGTGATCGATCCTTCTTCGGGACGCGATGAGATCCTCGACGTGGCGATCGAAGACGGTGTTGTGACGGAACTCGCGCCAAACATCCGGAGGTCGGACGCTGATTCGCTGAACGTCGAGGGATGCGTCGTATCTCCCGGCTTCGTCGACATGCACACGCACCTGCGCGAGCCCGGTCGAGAAGACGAAGAGACCATCGCAAGCGCCTCTGCGGCGGCTGCGGCCGGCGGATTCACGGCCGTTTGCGCGATGCCGAACACCGATCCCGTGGCCGACAACGCCGCGATCGTCGAGAAGGTCTGGGCCCTCGGGCGCGAGGCCGGTCTCGTCGAGGTCATCCCTGCGGGCGCGCTCAGCAAGGGGCTGCGCGGCGAGAAGATGGCCGACATCGGCGAGATGGCTCGCTCGGTCGCGCGCGTACGCCTCTTCACAGACGACGGGCACGGGGTGCAGGACTCGCTCTTCGTAAGGCGCGTGATGGAGTACCTGCTCGCCTTTGACGGCATCTACGCAGAACATTGCGAGGACGCTGCCCTCGCGGCGGGTGGACAGATGCACGAGGGCGACCGCTCCGCGTCGCTGGGGCTGCGCGGGGTCCCCGCCGAGGCCGAGGAATTGATGGCGGCCCGGGACATCGCGCTGGCCAAGTTGACGGGATGCCCCCTTCATCTACTCCACATCTCGACGCTCGGCACGGTGGAACTCGTGCGACGGGCGAAAGCCGATGGCATCGCAGTCACCGCCGAAGCCACTCCGCATCATTTCTCACTGACCGACGCTTACCTCGAATCGTTCGACCCGAATGGAAAGGTGAACCCGCCACTCCGAGCAGAGGCGGATCGAGTGGCGATCGTTGCAGGGTTGAAGGACGGAACGATCGATGCGATCGCAACCGACCACGCGCCGCACGCGATCGAAGAGAAGGACCAAGAGTTCGAGTTCGCTCCTCCGGGTCTGGTGGGATTGGAGACTGCTCTCGCTCTCGGGATAACGAACCTGGTAGATACCGGCGAGCTCACCCTGACCCGGCTCATCGAGCTGATGTCGACGGCGCCCGCTCGCCTGTTGGGGCTGGGGGATCAAGGCCGCATCGGATCCGGATCGGCGGCGAACGTAACGGTGTTCGATCCATCCGAGGGGTGGGTCGTGGAACCGGCAGCGTTCAACTCCCACGGACGTAACACTCCATTCGCCGGGGCGCGGCTAAACGGCAAGGTGCGCCATACGTTCTTCCGTGGGGTACAGACCGTTAGAGACGGCGCCGTCACCGTAGGAGCACGCGTATGAACAAGCGACAACCAGCGCTTCTTGCCCTAGAGGATGGAACGACGTTCGAAGGCGTCGCCTTCGGAGCCCGCGCGACGGTCACGGGCGAGGTTTGTTTCAACACGAGCATGACCGGCTACCAAGAGGTCCTGACCGACCCCTCCTACCACGGTCAGATCGTCACGATGACGGCGGTTCAGATCGGAAACACCGGCGTCAACCCAGAGGATGAACAGTCGACCCATCCCTGGGTTGCAGGATTCGTTGTTCGGAATCTGTCGGAGACGTTCTCTTCGTGGCGAGCGGAAGGCTCGCTCGACGACTATCTCGCGCGACACGGTGTCCCCGGGATCGGAGACATCGACACGCGACGGCTCACCCGCCACATCCGGGACAAAGGCGCGATGCGCGGCGCGATCTCGACCGAGATCCGGGCCGCGGACGAGCTAGTCGACCGGGCGCGTGGGGGCCGCGACATGATCGGGCTGGATCTGGCGGACGAAGTCTCGACGGGCGAGCGCTATCACTGGGGGCTCGCCGAGCTCGAGGGGCGGGGGATCGACCCTGCGATCGAGCGGCCGGCGGAAGGATCGAAGCGGTACCGGGTCGCCGCCCTCGACCTCGGGCTGAAAAGGAACATCCTCGATCTGTTGGTGGCATCCGGCTGCGACGTGACGGTGCTTCCCGCGCGCACCGACGCCAGTGAGATCGCAGCGGGGGACTACGACGGTCTGTTCTTGTCGAACGGGCCCGGCGATCCGGAACCGGTTACCTACGCGGTGGACACCGTCCGAAAGCTGCTCGGGCAGATGCCCATCTTCGGCATCTGCTTGGGTCACCAGATCCTGGGTTTGGCGGCGGGAGCGAAGACGTTCAAGCTCCCGTTCGGACACCGCGGCGGCAACCATCCCGTCAGGCGGTTGGGCCACGACCACATCGAGATCACATGTCAGAACCACGGGTTCGCCGTGGACCCCGATTCGCTTACGGGGACGGCAGCAACCCTGACGCACGTCAACCTCAACGACGGAACGGTAGAGGGCTTGGCGATCGCGGGGCTCGCGTACAGCGTTCAGTACCACCCCGAGAGCGCGCCCGGCCCCCATGACTCCCGTTACTTGTTCGCCGACTTCAGGCAGCTGATGAAAACGTTCGAATCAAGCGACATGCACGCGACCGTCTAGCGAAGGAGATCCGAGATGGGCAGAGGTGACCGCAAGATAACGAGATGGAAGAAGGACCGGCAGCGCAAGAAGCGCGAACGCGACAAGCGCAAGGCCGAGGCCAAGGGAAGCACTCGCCGCTAGTGGACGCGTGGCACAGCATCACGAAACTCGATCACGTAAACGTCACGACTCCGGGGGAGCTGGAGGACGAGGTCCTTCGCTGGTACGAGGACGTGCTCGGACTACCTCGCCTGCAGAAGCCCGGCGGGACCAGAGCTGCGGGTGGATGGTTCCAAGTGGGGGCCGAACAGGTGCACGTCTCGGTGGACGAACACAACCCTCCACAGAGCGCGCACTTCGGGCTCGTCGTCGACGATTTCGAGGCGCTCGTAGGGCGACTGAGAGAGGCGGGCTGTCACATCGAGCAAGCACCGCGGGAGATCCCCGGGCGTCACCGTTGTTTCACGCGCGACCCCGCCGGGAACCGCATCGAATTCATGGCATTCGACGAGGAAGGTGGCGGCGCGGATGCCTAAACGCACCGATCTCAAGAAGATATTGGTGATCGGCTCCGGCCCGATCGTTATCGGCCAGGCCTCCGAGTTCGACTATTCAGGCGTGCAGGCGTGCAAGGTGTTGCAAGCCGAGGGCTTCGAGGTCGTGCTCGTCAACTCCAACCCGGCGACGATCATGACCGACCCGGAGTTCGCCTCCGGCACCTACATCGAGCCGATCACCCCCGAGTACGTCGCAAAGATCATCGAGGTCGAGAAGCCCGACGCGATCCTGCCGACCCTGGGCGGTCAGACCGGTTTGAACGTCGCGATGGCCCTCGCCCTCTCGGGCGTGCTGGAGGCTCACGGCGTCGAACTGATCGGCGCGGGAGTGGACTCGATCCGTCGCGCCGAGGACCGCCGCATGTTCAAAGAGACGATGACCGAGGCCGGTCTCGACCTGCCGCGCTCGATGTTCGCTTACTCGGTCGACGAGGCTCTCGCCGCCGCCGAAGAGCTCGGGTACCCCGTGGTGATCCGGCCCTCGTACGTGATGGGCGGGGGCGGCTCGGGAGTCGTGCGCAACCCCGAGGAATTGAAGACGATCGTTCGAGAAGGCATCCGACTCTCTTCCATCGGTGAGGTCCTCGTCGAGGAATCGATAGAGGGATGGAAGGAGTTCGAACTCGAGCTCATGCGCGACCGCAAGGACAACGTCGTCGTCGTGTGCTCGATCGAGAACGTCGATCCCATGGGCGTGCACACGGGTGACTCGATCACGGTCGCTCCTTCGATGACCTTGACGGACGTCGAGTACCAAGCGATGCGAGACGACGGCGCCCGCGTTATGAGAGCGATCGGGGTCGAGACGGGCGGGTCCAACGTTCAATTCGCAGTACATCCCGAGTCGGGGCGGCGCGTCGTTATCGAGATGAATCCCCGCGTATCGCGCTCGAGCGCGCTTGCCTCCAAAGCGACCGGGTTCCCGATCGCCAAGATCGCCGCGAAGCTGGCCGTCGGCTACTCGCTCGACGAGATCCCGAACGACATCACGAAGAAAACGCCGGCTTCCTTCGAGCCCTCGATCGACTACATGGTTGTGAAGATCCCACGCTGGACGTTCGAGAAGTTCCCCGGCGCGGATCCGAAGCTCGGCACGAAGATGAAATCGGTGGGCGAGGTCATGGCGATAGGTCGCAGCTTCGGCGAAGCGCTGCAGAAGGGCGTGCGTTCGCTCGAGCAAGACCTCGTGGGCCTCGGGACCTACGCTTCCGTGCTATCGGACGACGAGATCCGGGCCAAGCTCGGGACCCCAACCGAGGGCAGGCTGCATGTCGTCGAGGAGGCCCTCTTCAGGTCCGTGTCGGTGGAAGAGGTGTCCCGACTGTCGACGATCGACCCGTGGTTCGTCGCCCGCATCGCGGAGCTTGCGGACATCCGCGGGGAGGTAACGGCGGCCGGGTCTGTGGAAGCCCTCGACGAAGACC
>JAXDJP010000068.1:0-14998 GCA_034665645.1 Actinomycetota bacterium
AAGGAGGCTGCACGCCGTGACGCGATTGACTAATGAGGAACGCAAAGCAGTGATCGAGAGGTTCTTCGAGCGGATCACCGAAGGGATACCGGTCGATCAGCAGTGGGTCACGACGATGAGGACGGGAAGCTCGCCCGAACTTCCGCAGGACCCGACGCGCGAGCAGCTCGACGCGTGGATCGAGCTCGCGGAGATCGTGACGGACGAGGGATTCATCGCCGAGATGCGGGCCACCACTGAGAAGTTCTGGAGCGACGCTCCGTCGGATTTCGAGCCCGGCGCCCTATTCAAGGCGTACGCCGAGGTGAGCGACAACGCTGCCCAAGCCATGGCCTCCGGTTTGTCACCCTCGTCGTCCGAGGGTGGAGCGATCGCCGAGCGCGTCATCACGTCTCATGCCAGAGCGGTTCACAAGGAAGACGACGAAGGATTCCGAGCTTCGATGCTGGATGGCTACGCGAACCAGGACCCACGTGCCGCTCGTTATTGGGAGCTATTAGCGACCATCCGCGGCGACGAGAGCGCTGCGCAGCAAACGAGAGTTACGAATTGGATCGCCGAGGCAGTGAGGGCGCGCTTGTCCGGCTAGATTGTCGGCCGTGAGACCGATGCGGATCCTCGTCGTGCTGGCGCTTCTCGCCGTTGCGGTCGCCACGGTAGCCATCGGCTTCACGATCCTTCAAGGCGGCACGCACGATGCCACGAAGTGGGCCTGGGCCCACAACCTTCTCGGTAAGGAAGCGCTCAAGGTGGAGGCAGGGGAGAGCGGCGCCGATGGCAATCTCCGTTTCCAGGTAACGAGGGTCGATTGCGGGCGGACCGGCGTCGACGATACGTGCACCGCTCACGTGCGTATACGGAACGCGGATTCAGCGACGGCGACCCTCGAGCCCGAGCTCCAATATCTCGTGTTCGACGACATCACGGTTCCCGCCACGAAGATCGATCCCACTGCGGACATCAAGAAGAACAGCTCCGCCCAGCGGGCGATCCGCTGGGAGCACGTTCCGCGGAACGGCCTTCGTGAGGTCGAGTTACACGAGTCGCTGTTGTCGAACGGGGTCCTCGTGAAGATCTCGAAGGGGAAATAGAAACACCTCAGTCGGTGCCGCTCTCGATCTTCCGTACGCGTGTGGATCCGGCATCTCCGCACAGCCGCCTCTTGCTCACTCCACCTTCCCGGCGGCGCCGGGTGACGTGATGTCTGATCGTTCCATCCTCGATGCGTCGATAGAGATTCGCTCCCGGGCAATCGGTTGCGGCGAAATCTCGATGGCCCCGGATCCGTCGAAGGGGCACGTCGAAGTGACGAGTCGCCCACGTCAGAACCTCCACGAGGCCGCGCATCTGCCGGATCGACACGTCTTGCTCGCTCATGTTGCCTTCGCACATCACCAGGAGGTGTCCGGTCGGGTCGTAACTCGTGCGCGTATCGCCCACCGCCCACATGTGCCGGCCCTTGTAGACGTTCCCGTGGCGATCGATCAGGAGGTGATAAGCGATGTCCGGCCAACCGAGGTCCTGGTGCTCTTGCTGGTAGGCACGGAAACGCCCGGGCGCGTCGCGATTGTCGGTGAGCTTCACCCCGCTGTGGTGGATCGTTATCCGGCTGATGTGATGGCGACGGAAGCTTCCGTGCGGGGGCCCGGCCCTCCACGCCTCCTTGCAGATGAGTTGAAGGGCGCGGGTGGACGTTGTCGTCCAGCCGGGTTCTTCGAAGCGGCGAGAGCCTCGGAGGGCAGCCAGGGTCGCGATCGCGGCGGCAGCCCCACCGGGCAGGGACCCCAGGAAACGGCGCCGTGATACCGGGTCGCTGGGGGTACCGCAGGTGTCGCACATGGTGCGGTCAGGCTACCCGGCGCCGCTCCGGCCGGCGGGGTAGATATAGATTCCCTCATTTACACTGGGTAAAAGTAGTTTATAGTCCTTCCCCATGCAGGCCAGAGCGCAGCGCGACGTGCTGGATCCCCCAGAGGCTCCCTTGGAAGCGCCCCCGGAGGAGCCTTCCGAGGCGTCGGAGGGGTTCGCCTCCCCGGCCATCAGTTACGAGCAACTCGAGGCCGCGTCGCCCGCCGAGATCCTCGGGTGGGCGAGCGAGACGATCCCTCGGCTCACGATCGCTACCTCTTTCCAGTCCTCCGGCCTGGTCCTGCTCCACCTCCTTCGAGAGATAAGGAGCGACCTCCCGGTCCTGTTCCTCGACACCGGTTTCCACTTCCCCGAAACGCTCGCATTCGCCGACGAGATCACTGCGTTGTGGGGGCTGAACCTCGTAAGCCTTCGAGGCGAGCACGGAAGCGCGGAGCGTCAAGCCGAGATCTACGGGCCCGAGCTTTATCGGCGCGACCCCGACAAGTGCTGCTTCATCAACAAGGTCGAGCCGCTGCAGCGCGCCCTCGAGGGATACGACGGATGGGTTTCCGGAATCAGGCGCGACCAATCGCCGCTACGCGCGCGTACACCGACCGTCGAAGCGCAGATGCTTCCCTCCGGGCGAGAGATCTTGAAGATCCACCCGCTGGCGAACTGGAGCAAGGACGACGTCGACGGTTACCTGAAGATGCACTCCATCCCGACGCACCCTCTCCTCGAGAAGGGATATGGGTCTATCGGATGCTGGCCTTGCACTCGCGCGTTGCGCGCCGGTGAGCAGGAGCGGAGCGGTCGGTGGGACGGACTCGACAAGACCGAGTGTGGGATCCACGCCTTCGGCAAGGTGCATGGTCCGAAGGAAACGGAAGCCGAGCAGTGAGCGATGTTCGGACGAGCCGCGGGGGCGGGCAGTGGGCGAAGGGCTACTCCACACCGCTCAACAAAGCCGAACAGATCAAGAACGATGACGATGGGCTGAACGTCCGCGCCCGGATACTCGACACCTACTCAAAGCAAGGCTTCCGCTCGATATGGCCGGACGACCTTCGCAATCGTTTCCGGTGGTGGGGGCTGTACACGCAGCGTCGTCCGGGGATCTCCGGTGGGAAGACGGCGGTCGTGGAACCGTACGAGTTGGAAGACGAGTTCTTCATGCTGAGGATCCGCATCCCCGGCGGGCGTCTCACGAGCGAACAACTGCGAACCATCGGAGAGATATCGATCCGCTACGGGCGCGACGTCGCCGACGTAACCGATCGTCAGAACGTTCAATTGCACTGGATCCGGATCGAAGACGTCCCCAAGATCTGGGACGCGGTCGAGGCCGTCGGCCTCAGCACCTGCGAGGCATGCGGCGACACGCCACGAAACATGATCGGTTGTCCGCTCGCCGGTGTCGATCGCGACGAGATCTTGGATGCAACTCCACTGATGATGGAGTTGCACCGTCGCTACGTCGGAGATCCTCATTTCTCCAATCTGCCTCGAAAATACAAGACGTCCATCTCCGGATGCGCCCAACAGTGCGCGCAACACGAGATCAACGACATCTCCTACGTCGGAACGCGCGACGCGGAAGGCCGCGCCGGATTCGACATGTGGGTCGGAGGGGGACTCGGCCCTAACCCGAAGTTCGCTCAGCGACTCGGTGCTTTCGTGTTGCCGGAGCGGGTCCCGGAGGTGTGGGAGGGGATGACCTCGCTCTTCCGCGATTACGGCTACCGCAAGGCGCGCAACTACGCGCGGTTGAAGTTCCTGGTCGCCGACTGGGGGGCCGAGCGCGTCCGGGAGGTTCTCGAGAAGGAGTATCTCTCCGAGCCATTGCCGGACGGGGAACCGCCGCCGCCGTCTACCTCGACGCAGCGCGATCACGTCGGCGTCTTCGAACAGAAGGACGGCCGCAAGTACGTTGGCTTCGCGCCGCGGGCGGGCCGCATCTCGGGACACCAACTGCGTTACGTGTCCGAGTTGGCCGAGCGGTACGGAGGGGGCCGGGTGGCCGCGACGACGCAGCAGAAACTCGTGATCCAGGACGTCGACGACGCGAACCTCGATCCGCTCCTAACCGAGCTCGAGCGGATCGACCTCCCGGCGAAACCGAGTGCCTTCCGGCGGTCGACGATGGCATGCACGGGGATCGAGTTCTGCAAGCTGGCCATCGTGGAGACGAAGCAGCGCGCCGACTGGCTGTACCGCGAGCTCGAAGAGCGGCTTCCGGAGATGACCGAGCCGATCCGGATCAATGTCAACGGCTGTCCTAATTCCTGCACAAGATTCCAGATCGCCGACATCGGCCTCATGGGCTCCCTCGTCACCAAGCCGGATGGCACCAAGATCGATGGATTCCAAGTGACGCTGGGCGGTCACCTGGGTGAGGAGCACCGGTTCGGCCGCAAGGTGCGGGGCCTCAAGGTGCCGGGATACGAGTTGGCCGACTATCTAGAGCGCTTGCTCCGCCGGTTCATGGCTACGAAAGCGGGAGATGAGCCGTTCCACACCTGGGCCGTGCGCGCGCCGGACGCGTGGCTGAAGTGATCGCGTCGTGAGTCCGCACGCGAGCCCCTTCTACTGCCCATACTGCGGGGAAGAAGACTTCGTTCCGTGGGGCAAAGAGCGGAACGCGTACCTCTGCAACTCCTGTCAGCGTCACTTCATCGTCCGATTCCTCGGCCTACACGGCGATGTTGCGACGGGAGACGACTGATGCCGTTCCGTTATCCGGTGTCGCTCGAGGTCGAAGGCAAGAACTGCATCGTGATCGGTGGCGGAACGATCGCGACGCACAAGACAAGGGAGCTCGTGGACGCGGGAGCCATGCCCACCGTCATCGCAGAGGGAACGACGCCCGAACTGGATGCGATGGAAAAAGAAGGACTCATCCGTTTAGAGCGGCGGCCATATGCGCCGGGCGATCTCCGAGGAGCCTTCCTTGCGATCGGTGCGACGGACGATCCCGAGGTTCACGCCCTTATCTATGCGGAGGCCACTCGCGAGAACGTCCTCGTCAACTGCGTGGACGACGTCCAGCACTGTGACTTCGCCGCGCCCTCCGTCGTCCGGCGAGGCGACCTGATGGTGACCATCTCTACGGGAGGCAAAGCCCCGGCCCTGGCCAAACGCTTGCGCAAAGACCTCAGTGAGCGGTTCGGCGGGGAATACGGCGAGCTGGTTCGCCTCCTCGGCGAGGCGCGCGAGGAGGTTATTCCGACGAGGCGCGAGATCGACTTCGACACGTGGGCGGCGCGTTGGGAGCGCGCGCTCGATGACGAGAACGAACTGATCGGCTTGGTACGCGGCGGGGAGGGGGAACGCGTCAAAGAGATCGTGAGGGCCCACGTACGAGACGAGCACATCGAGAGGGTCCGAAGGATCGACGGTGAGGCACGCCCAGGGGGCCGGGGTTGGGTTGCCTTGGTGGGCGCCGGTCCCGGCGATCCTTCCTTGATCACGGTGCGCGGGAAGGAACTACTGCGGGCCGCCGATGTCGTGGTGCACGACCGACTCGTTCACCCGGATCTCATCAAGGACAAGACCGCCGTTTACGCCGGTAAGCACGGGGGCGCGGAGTCGACGCCACAAGAAGAGATCAACGCGCTGCTCGTTCGTCTCGCGCGGAAAGGTCGCAACGTCGTGCGGTTGAAGGGGGGAGATCCCTTCGTCTTTGGACGCGGTGCGGAAGAGGCGCAAGCTCTTGCCTCGGCCGGCATCGATTTCGAAGTAGTCCCGGCTCCAACTTCGGCTATCGCTGCGCTGGCTTACGCCGGGATCCCCGTGACCGACCGCAGAGTCGCGTCGTCGTTCGCGGTGGTGACGGGTCATTCGGCACAAGCAGAGCCGGATTGGCGAGCCCTCGTATCCGCGGTCGACACGATCGTGGTGCTGATGGGGATGCGCCGCCTCGAGGAGATAGTCGCTCGGTTGATCGAGGGAGGAGCCGACGCAGAGGCCGCTGCCTCGGTCGTTGAGAACGGCACGCTTACCTCGCAACGGGTCGTCGTTGCGCCGCTGGGTGAGCTCGCCGCTGAGGTGCGCTCCGCCGGTCTCGCGTCACCGGCCGTGATCGTGTTCGGACGAGCGGTCGAATTGCGCGAAGAGATCGCGTGGTTCGACGCGACCGAACAACATGCACAGGCGGCACCGGAGTCCGGCGCGAAGACATCTTTGTAACGAGCGTCTGAGGAAACCGCGCCGCCAGTTACAAAAATGTGCGGGGTTAGTTGGGGCCGGCCTCGCGCGCCAAGCGAACCGCTTCCGCCGCGCCGCCGAACCAGGTGTCGCCGTGGCCGGTCAGAACGATCTGCGCTCCCGTTTCTGCGATGGCGTCTAGCGTTCTGAGGTTGCGCTCGACGTCGACCGTCGCCGCGGCCGAGACGATCCGCGGTCCCTTCGCCCCCATGTAGGGATCGAGCATCACGACGGCGTCCCCTGCGATGACTGCGTCGCGATCGGGCAGGTGAAATGCACAGTGCCCGAGCGTGTGGCCCGGCGTGTAGACGATCTCGGGCGATCCCGGGACCGGGAGGTCGTCGCCCTCGGTGAAAGTTCTTACCTCTTTGATCGGCGTCGGCCAGAAAGCGCGTCCCGCGAACATCGCCGCCGCGATCGGTAACGACTTGGGGTTGAACAGATAGGGGATGCGGCTCCTGGCGTGCCCATACTGCAGCGGATGTTTGGTGAGCGGCGCGTCGTTCTCGTGGACCCAAACCGGTATCTGTCGCTCGACCCGCAACCGCTCTGCGAAACCCGTGTGGTCGAAGTGCGCGTGGGTCAGGACGATCGCTTCGATGTCGTCGAGGGATGCGTGAAGTTCGACCAGGGCCGTAGCCAAAGACTTCCACGACGCCCGGATCCCGCAATCGACAACCGTGAAGCGGCCGTCTTCCTCGAGGAGGTACCAGTTCGTGTAGGCGTCCTCGATCCGGTGGACCCCTTTCGCTGCGTCTCGCTCAAACATGGTCGGTAGGGTACCCACCACGTTCCCCCTCACAAACCTCAAGCCCCTTGCCGCGGCGCGCGAGGTTGTCTACGGTCGCTGAGTGGGAGCGGTGATCAGCGTCCAGGGTCTTTCGAAGTCTTACGGGAAGCACCGCGCCCTTGACGGACTCGATCTCGAGGTGAAACCCGGCGAAGTGTTCGGCTATCTCGGTCCGAACGGGGCCGGCAAGACAACGACCATCCGGCTCCTCTTGGACCTGATCCGGCCATCGTCGGGGCATGCCGAGGTGCTGGGGCTGGACGCTCACGCCGATTCGCTCGAGATCCGGCGGCGCGTTGGCTACATGCCTGGGGAGCTCGCTCTCTACGAAAAGATGACCGGAGCCGAGTTGCTGAAGTTCCTTGGTCGGTTGCGCGGGCCCAAGCCACCGTCTCGATCGAAAGAGTTGTCCGACGCGATGGGGGCGCAACTCGACAGGCCTATCGGGACGCTGTCGAAAGGGAACAAGCAGAAGATCGGACTGATCCAAGCGATGATGCACGACCCCGAACTGCTGATCCTCGACGAGCCTACGAGCGGGCTCGATCCCCTGGTCCAACACACCGTCCACGGTCTACTTGCGCAGAGCAAGGCCGAGGGGCGAACCGTTTTCCTGTCCTCGCATGCTTTGAGTGAGGTCGAGGCGATCGCCGATCGGATCGCGATCATCAAAGACGGCAGTCTCGCCGCGGTCGAGGACGTGCAGGAGATGAAGGCGAGAGCGGTACGACGGATCGAGGTGCGCTTCGCTAGGCCGGTGACGAAGATCGCGTTCGAGGGCCTGAACGGCGTGGACGACGTCCAGATCACAGACGTCGGCGCGACCTTCAGCGTCACGGGATCGGTCGACCACCTGATCAAGGCGATCTCGAGTTTCGAAGTGACGGGCATCGTCACGCACGAACCCGATCTGGAAGAGATCTTTCTGCACTACTACGGAGACGGCGCATGAGAGGTGTGCTGTTCGGCGCAACCATGAGAGCTCGGATGCGTGCGTTGCTGTGGTGGACGGTTGCTCTCGTTCTGTTGGCGTCCATGTACATCGCGCTTTTTCCCTCGTTGCGAGATCAGTCGAGCATCAACGACCTTTTGAAGACCTACCCCGACGCGGTTAAACAGGCGTTCGGGATCTCCGATCTCACGTCACCTTCCGGGTATCTGAATGCGGAGCTGTTCTCTTTCCTGATGCCTCTCGTGCTTGGGATCTATTCGATCGGTCAAGCAACGGATGCGATAGCAGGCGAGGAAGAGCGCAAGACGATCGATCTGCTCGTGTCCCATCCCGTCACGCGTCGCCGGATCGAGCTCGAGAAGTTCGCTGCGCTTCTCACCGGTTTGGTCGTCATCTGCGTCGCCACTTTCGCGGTCATCACATTGCTCGGCCCCCCCTTTAGCGTGGACCTGCCTTTGAGCCGTGTCGCCGGCGCCGTCGGCGGCCAATTCCTGCTGGCGGCCGCGTTGGGGAGCTTTGCTCTGTTCCTCGCATGCGTAACTGGGAAGCGGGGGATAAGCCGCGCGCTCAGCGGACTTGTGGGGCTCTTAGCGTTCTTAGTGAACTCGGCCGCGCCCTCGATAGACGCGCTTCGGCCCTATCGGAGCGCGTCCCTCCTGTACCACGCGGTGGGGATAGATCCCTTGCGGAACGGCGTAGATCCCGTCAACGTCGCGGTCCCGCTTGGCGTCGCCGTCGTGTTGACGATCGCGGCGGTGTTGGTGTTCCAGCGGCGCGACATCGCGGTCTAAGAGCTACTTCTTGCTCGGCGACGGCGAGGGGAGCGCCGGTCCTGTCGGCGCGTAGATCAGATACATCACCGAATAGCCGGGGTTATCGCACGAGGTTGCCTGCACCTTGAAGGCACCTGTTGCCGGGGGTTTCGAGAACTCGGCCTCGACCTCTCCCTGTTCCGAATCGCCCCGCCCGATCTGATAGCCGGCCTTCGGCCACTCTTTCACGATCATCCGGGTGAACTCTGGGATCGTCGTGGTCTCCGGAATGATCATGAACACGCGCTGGTATCCGGACAACGGGTCCTCGGTATCCGTCGCATAGATCCCCTCCGGGAGGGGGAGGTCCTCCGGCAACCAGTCGGGCGTGTCGATGTGCTCCGGTTCGCAGACCTCGAACCCATAGGGCGAATAGGAGGTTGACGAGAATGGGCTGGGCACGAGCCCGCCCGTCCCCGAGGGGAACGGCGAAGCCGGAGCAGAGGCACCGTTCGTGGGCGACCCCGAGGCCGCGGCTCCGGGGGTGGTTCCCTCGTCCTTGCTCGAACATCCCGCGGCCACCAGCGCCACGATGACGAGAGCGGAACCAAGACGGCCGCCTAGCGCGGTGATCCTCGACTTCGTTCGCATGGGGTTCTGGTTCGCCTTTCAGGGGATCGGGCCTTCATCCAATCGGCGCGGCGGGACCAAGGTAAAGCCTCTCGCGCTGAAGTTGCGTACTGCAGGTTCAACAGGGGGCCGGAGGGCCTCCTCGGGAACCCGCCGTCGGCACCGGGACGTGGAGCCGAGCCGGTGGGTCCAGCGGCTGCGAGGAAGATGCATCGGCCACGAGACCCAACGCAGAGAGTTTGCGGTTGATCGAGTGCAAGTGCCTCGCCGAGCGATCCTGAAGGGCGACGAGTGATGCAACGATCGCCTGCGCCTCCTCCAGCATCGGGGGGGCCGAGCCCGACGCATCGACCAACGTCCCCAGTCGTCTCCGGGCGCACGTGAGATCGGGATGCAGTCCGAGAACGGCCTTCCGTAAGCGAGGAACCCCGCGAGATTGTGCACGAAGAACCGCATTCAGATGCTCGACCCGGCGGCTCGTCTCGCGGATGGCTTCCACAAGACCGTCGAACGCGTCCGCTTGCCGTCCCGTCAATCGCGCGATCTGCGGAAGCCCGGCCGTTTGTCGCGCCGCTTCGCCGGTGCTGCGCGGGGCCTCCTTTGCCGACGCGACGAGGGCGGCCGAAACGCGCGCGGTGCGGCTTAGTTGAGACGCGAAGCCCGCCCCCAAGAAGAGGACGAGCGCGCTGAGTGGAATCGCGACCCACCTCACGGGAGTCGCCCTACCTGTGCAAAAGCGCGCGCCTTCCGATCGAGTTTGCGCGACTCCTCGATCACCTGAACGAAGCGTGCTCCCAATCGTTCTAGGCCCTCGCTGAGCCGCGCCGCGCCCAGACCGGCGGTCGCTGCTACGTCGTTCATCCTGGCCGAGAGAGCACCGGTCTCGTCTATGTCCTTCTCTACCTTCTGCAAAGCGGTCAGGAGGTTCTTGATCCGATCCCGGACCCGCCCGCTGTTCGCCACGCTGAGCTTCGATGCTCGCTCCAACCCCACCTGGATCTCGAGGATCCTCTTGCTGGCGAGCAGCTGTCGCCTGACATTGGTAGCGATCACCTCGAACGATCGAGTCTGGTCGGCCGTCAAGGTGGTGTTCTCGATCGCCTGTTTGAGATCGTCTCTCGCTTGCACCGTGCCGCGAGCCATCTCCGCAGGCGACAACGGGGCGACCCCGCCGATCGCGAACGTAGCGGCCACCAAACCTGCCGTCGCCAGCACGCTGACCACGATGAAGAGTCGACCCATCATGGGACGGGTCCTCCCAACTTCTGATCGAGCTTCCGCAATTCGGCAACGATCTTGGCTGCCAGACCCCGCGATCCGTGAAGGTTCTGCACCGCAAGCACGAGTTGCTTCTTCGATGCCGTCGCCGGGCCGATCGCGCCTCCCAGCGCTCGGACGAGTCTTCTGAGACTGGCACTGCCCGTCCGGATCGTCTGCGTCGAGGCGCCCTGTTGCCGCTCCAGTCCGGAGACCGACGAGGCGATCCTTCGCAGCGCATCGTCGATCGCGTTTCGGACTTCCTTGGCACGAGCGAGATTTTGGAGGATCTTTCGGTTTACTTCGGGCGACGGGTGGTCGGTCTCTACCTCCGCTATCTCGCGATCTTGAACCTTCTGTGTCAGTTCGAGCCGCTCCGCCGCGACCGCTTGGATCCGCCATGCGGAAGCGAACGCCACCGCCGCGCCGGCAAGGAGGAGGCAAGTGACGACACCGAGCGAGAACGCCTTCTTCATCCTGGGAACGATCGGTTCGTCTTTCGAAGAGCGACCAAGATCCGCCTGAGGAATGTGTTCGTGAGAGAGGCAGCGTGCGATGAGCCCTTCTCCTCGGCCGCGATGAGCCGGAGAAGCGAGGATGCTCGCCGAGCGTCGCCCGCCAACGTCCCAAGCACTCGAGTGGTTCTGGTTGATGCAGTCGCGGTTCGCGTGGTTCGATCCTCAGCCATCGTCAACAAGGGGAGGATCCGTGCGGTCGAGCGACGCACTCCATCCGCGGCGGTGTTCGCCTCGATCGCGCCCTTCAACGCCTTTTTGAGCTGGGAACGACCCAGTCCTTTCTGAGCGTTCGCGACGTCGACGCGCGCGGAGTACAGGCGGTGGGCACCGGCGAGCGCGTCCGACGCCTGGTGCAGGGTCATGTTCGCCACGACAACCGATCCGATCCCACCAAGAAGCAGCGCGGCGGAGCCACCAACCGCGAGGAGGCGCATCCAGGTCTTCATCGGCTGGAGAAGGAGCGCGCCGAGTCTTCGGCCAGCAATGCCCCGTACCGTGCGAGCCCGGCAAGATCCACCGAAGTGCTCCTGGCTTGCGCTACCGATCCGCGCAGCGTCCTCAGTAAAGCCAACGTGTCGCGCAGAGCAGCGGCCTGATGATCGGAGCTTTGCGACAGCTTCTGGGTCACCAGTTCGACGCGGGCGAGTAGCGAGACGGTTTCCGAGAGAGATCCATACTGATCGCGGATCATTCGATCCACCCGCGACAGGGATCTCTTCTGGGCGATCGTCAGGCGCTCGATCGCGTGACTCGTCTGCCCGATCCCCTCGGCTCCGCCGATCCCTCCGGCCACTCGGTGGAGGCCGGCGGCGAGGTCGTTGCTCTCGCGCTGGAGAGCGGCTCCGGCCTTTTGCGCACGCTTCAGGTCGTCCAACGAGCTCGTGTCGAGGCTCGCAACGAGGAACGCAGCGGCCGCCACCACGACCACCGCGGCGATGCGTCGAATGACCGCCGGGGAGGGCATCCCACGAGGCTAGCACGCCTATGACCGACGGTCAGTCAGTGTCCTCGGTCCCCGCCCCGGTAGGCTCGGGACGTGGTGGGTCGCAGGCGGCGTCTAGGGCTGATCGTCGCGCTTGCCGCCCTGTTGTCGGCGTGCTCTGAGAGCTCCCCCTCGACCCTCGATCCCCACGGCCCCGGGGCCGCTCGGATCTCCTTCCTGTGGTGGGTGATGTTCGGGTTGTCGATCCTGGTTATCGGGACCGTCGTCGGCCTCACCGCGTTCGGGATCCGCAGGAAGGTTCGGCCCGAGGGGAGCGACGACGCATCCGGCATCCGCTTGATCGTCGGCGGTGGGTTCGTCGTCCCCGCGATCGTTCTCACGGTTCTTTTCGTGATGATGGTGCGCGACCTGGGGACGGAAGCGAGCGAACTCAAAAGCGCGCAGTTGACCGTCGACGTGATCGCTCATCAATGGTGGTGGGAGGTGCGCTACGACGACGGCGACATCGTTACCGCGAACGAGATCCACATCCCGGTGGGGCGACAAGTGAAGATGAATCTCTCTACCGACGACGTGATCCACAGTTACTGGGTGCCGCAACTACAGGCGAAGGTCGACATGATCCCGGGCCGCGTGAACGAGTTGGCGCTGCAGGCCGACGACGCGGGCGTCTACCGCGGCATCTGCGGAGAGTTCTGCGGACTGCAGCACGCCAAGATGCAGTTCCTCGTCGTAGCGGAAGAGCCGGCGGACTTCGATGCCTGGTTGCAACGACAGACCACCATCCCGCCGGCGGACGATCCCGGGCTCAAAGCCTTCCTCGGGTCGACGTGTGGCGGCTGTCATGCGGTCGCCGGAACCGAAGCGACCGGAACGCTCGGCCCCGACCTCACCGATTTCGGCAGCCGACGATCGATCGGAGCGGGGGCCGTAGAAAACAACGCAACCAACCTCGCGGCGTGGATACTCGACGCCCAAGAGATCAAACCGGGGAGCAAGATGCCGCCGCAGCCGGTGTCGGCGTCTGAGTTGCGAGCGATCGTCGGATTCCTGGAGGGTTTGAAGTAGATGGCAACGCTCGCGGCGCGATTGACGAGCATCTGGGAAGAGTCTCCGGGGCTTGCATCCTGGACGGGAACCGTCGACCACAAGCGGATCGGCAAGCGGTACATCTATACGTCGTTCGCCTTCTTCGTCATCGCAGGCCTGCAGTCTCTCGTGATGCGTGTGCAACTCGCGCGGCCCGACCAACACCTGGTGAGTCCCGAGGTCTTCAACCAACTCTTCAGCATGCACGGGATCACGATGATCTTCCTGTTCGCTACCCCGATGCTGTCGGGGTTCGGCAACTACTTCGTACCGCTGATGATCGGTGCGAGGGACATGGCATTCCCTCGTCTGAATGCGTTCGGCTATTGGGTGTTCCTCGCAGCCGGCCTGTTCATGTACTTCTCGTTCTTCATGGGGGCGATCCCCGACGACGGGTGGTTCAACTACGTTCCCCTTGCCGGGTCCACCTTCACGCCCGAGCGAAGTATCGACTTCTATGGCCTAGGGATCCTGTTCCTCGCGATCTCGTCGACGGTCGGAGCGATCAACTTCATCGTCACGATCTTCAAGATGCGTGCGCCCGGTATGACCTTGAACCGGATGCCTCTTTACGTGTGGGCGATCCTTGCCACTTCGATGGCGCTCGTGTTCGCGCTGCCGGCGCTCAGCCTCGCAAACATCATGCTCGAGCTCGATCGCAAGTTCGGGATGCATTTCTTCGACGCCGGTGGGGGAGGAGACCCGCTTCTGTGGCAGCACCTCTTCTGGATCTTCGGCCACCCCGACGTCTACATCATCTTGCTCCCTGCGGTGGGGATCGTGTCATCGATCGTGCCGGTATTCACGCGCCGTCCGATGGTCGGCTACGCGTACGTGGCCTTGGCGACGGTCATCACGTTCGTACTGAGCTTCGGCGTGTGGGTTCACCACATGTTCGCGACGGGTCTGCCCCAACTCTCGATGAGTTTCTTCGCCGCCGCGACGATCATGTTCACGATCCCGGGCGGAGTGCAGGTTTTCGCGTGGGTCGCCACGATCGTTATGGCGCGGAAGATCGTGCTCAAGACTCCGATGCTCTTCATCTTGGGGTTCCTGTCGCTGTTCGTGATGGGAGGGGTCACGGGGATCATGTTCGCGATCATCCCCTTCGACCGCCAGGTCACGGACACTTACTTCGTCGTCGCCCACTTCCACTACGTCCTGTTCGGTGGAGCGGTCTTTCCGATCTTCGCCGGGTTCTATTACTGGCTGCCCAAGATCACCGGCCGGTTGCTTAACGAGCGGCTGGGACGGTGGAGCTTCTGGCTCATGTTCTCCGGCTTCAACATCACCTTCGGGCTGATGCACGTCGTTGGACTCCTCGGGATGCCGCGGCGCGTCTACACGTACCTGCCGGGCCTTGGTTGGGACATCTGGAACATGCTCGAGACGGTTGGGTCGTTCGTCCTCACGTTGGGGATCTTGTTGACGGCGATCAACTGGTACCGCAGCGCTCGCAATGGCGAACTTGCGGGCGACGACCCGTGGGGAGGAGAGACGCTCGAGTGGGCGACGACTTCTCCGCCACCGGCCTACAACTTCGAAAGGATCCCGATCGTCGCCAGCCCGCATCCCCTATGGGACGAGAGCGCGGCGAGTGCGGGGACCGTCTCCGCCGAGCTCGCCGAGGGTCATCAAACGTTGGGGACCTCGGTTCTCGACGCGGAACCCGACCAGGTGATGGGGATGCCCGGCGAGACCCACGCTCCTTTGCTGCTGACTCTCGCTCTCACCGCCCTCTTCTTCGCTTTCCTCTTCGATGCGTGGTTCGTGGCCGCCGTGGCGGGACTCGGGGTGGCGGGCGCGATCGTCCAATGGCTGTGGCCCCATCCCCACGAAGGAGCTCATTAGATGAGCGTTCGGGCTGAGGCCGCGCCATCATCCGAGGCGTCCACTCACGAGCCGACGGGCTCGCGCGCCGCGGGCTGGTGGGGGATGGTGTTCTTCATAGCGACCGAGGCGACTCTGTTCGCCTTGTTGTTCGCCAGCTACTTCTATCTGAGGTTCAAG
>JAXDJP010000069.1:0-5327 GCA_034665645.1 Actinomycetota bacterium
TCAAGTCCCCACAAGCCAGGTTCAGGGACCCTTCTCCAATACGTTCAATGCATCGACTTGCCTGCACCGAACGGCCCGCCCACCGGACCGTCCCCGTTACAGGTAGCCCGGCTGACCCGATCGGGCCCCGTGGCTTTGCGCCCCCGCCTCGCGACGGGTTTGCCTTTCGCTGCACTACAAGGTTCTGGCTTGCAGAGGTGATATCGGCCGGCAGGCGGCCGACCTTGAGGGAGAAGTTGTCAGCTCGGGAAAAGAAAGAGGGGCGGATCTCTCCGCCCCTCTTTTAGGTCTAACCGGTTGCTGCAGGTATTACGTGCACTGTGTGGTGCTGGGAGCACCAACGGCGCTCGAGTAGTACATGACCGGCACGGGCTGCGTGTGCGTTGCGCTCAGGCAGTAGGCGCCGGAGCCGGAGCTGATGATGTCCATCGAGACACCGGTGACCGGGCTGAAGCCCTCGGACACGACCAGAGCCTCTTCCGTGTTCGTGGGGTACACGCCGTTGTTGCCGGTGGCGTAAGACTCCATGTTCGTCGCGTAGTTCTTCAGAGCGGACTGCTGCTGCGCAACCCAACCCTTTTTACGCTGGTTGAGGAACACCGGGATAGCGATCGCCGCCAGGATGGCGATGATCAAGATGACTACCAGGAGCTCGATGAGGGTGAAGCCCTCTTCCCGCTCCTTCATTGCGTGGAATCGCTGGAACATCCAGCACCTCCCTTTCCGTGAAGCCCCCACAAGCCAGGTTCGGGGACATCTAGTTCGTCCGATCGCTTGTTTGCATCGAACGGGCGGCCCCCGCAGACCGACCCCGCTCAGGTAGCCCGGCTGACCCCCTGGGGTCCCGTGGCTTTGCGTCCCCGCCTCGCAGCGGGTTTGCCTTTAGCTGTGCTTCATGTTTCTGGCTTGCAGGTGATACATCGGCAGGCGATAGAAGTTCTTGAGGCCCCGAACGAAGAATTCTCCGGCGCACGATGAAGCGCGCCGGAGATAGGGGATGGGACGAGAAAAGAGGGGCGGATCTCTCCGCCCCTCTTTTATGTCTAACCGGTTGCTGCAGGTGTTACGTGCACTGTGTGGTGCTGGGAGCACCAACGGCGCTCGAGTAGTACATGACCGGCACGGGCTGCGTGTGCGTGGCCTTGAGGCAGTAAGCGCCGGAGCCGGACGAGACGATGTCCATCGTGACACCGGTGACCGGGCTGAAGCCCTCGGACACGACCAGAGCCTCTTCCGTGGCCGTCGGGTACACGCCGTTGTTGCCGGTGGCGTAAGACTCCATGTTCGTCGCGTAGTTCTTCAGAGCGGACTGCTGCTGCGCAACCCAACCCTTCTTACGCTGGTTGAGGAACACCGGAATCGCGATCGCCGCCAGGATGGCGATGATCAGGATCACTACCAGGAGCTCGATGAGGGTGAAGCCCTCTTCCCGCTCCTTCATTGCGTGGAATCGCTGGAACATCCAGCACCTCCCTTTCCTCTCGAACTCCCCCGCCGTCTGACGGGCTCTCGCTTCCCCCGCGTCTTACGAGGTCCGTACTGCACGTATCGGCCTCTTCCACCGAGCCTTTAGCTCGGTCGGGTAGTTCTTTTGGACCATTCTTCGTCCAGTAACTGGGCGCTTTCGGACGCGCCGGAACGCGCCCACCGAGCGGCGAACGCGTTCCGGGCAAAACTGTTTGTTACGGCTATTTGATGAGGTCGAAGATCTTGAACATCGGCATGTAAAGGGCGATAACCATCGCGCCCACGATGCCTCCGAGGACGGCGATCATGATGGGCTCGATAAGCGACGTCAGAGCCTCGGTGGTCGACTCAACCTCTTGATCGTAGAAGTCCGAGATCTTGTCGAGCATCGCGTCGAGGGCACCCGTGTCCTCTCCGATCGAGATCATCTGCACGACCATCGGCGGAAAGACCTTGTTCTCTCCGAGAGGGGCCGCGACGGTCTCACCGCTTCTGACGCTCTCTCGAACGTCGGCGGCGGCTCGTGCCAGGACCTCGTTACCCGTTGCATCCCCCACGATGTCGAGGGCTTGCAGAACCGGCACACCCGCTCTCAGCAGCAGAGCCAGCGTCCTGGTGAAGCGGGACACCGCCACCTTCTGGAACAGGTCACCGAAGATCGGGATCCGCAGCTTGAACTTGTCCGTAGCGAGCTTGAAGTCCCGGTTCGCGGCGCGGCCTCGCTTATAGAGCGTCGTCGCAACGACCATGAAGACGACGAATCCCGGCACCAGGATCTTGGCGCTCTTGCTCAGAGCGAGCAGGATCTTCGTCGGCAGCGGCAGTTCGCCACCGAGCCCGATGAACATCTCCGCGAACGTCGGCACGACGAACAAAAGCATGATGGTTACGAGGAGCACCGCGATGCCTGCAACTACGACCGGGTAGGTCATCGCCGACTTCACCTTCTGGCGCAAACGGTGATCGGCCTCGTAGTTGTCCGCCACTCGCATGAGGACGGTGTCGAGCTGTCCTCCCGTTTCTCCGGCCCGGATCATCGAGACGAACAACGCGCTGAATACCTTCGGATGCTTGGACATCGCCCCCGAAAGACTGGAACCTCGCTCGACGTCGTCGCGCATGGAGCCGATCGCTTTCGCGAGGGTGCCGTTCTCGGTCTGCTCGGCCAGGATGTTGAGCGTTCTCAGCAGGGACAGACCCGAGTTGATCATCGTGGCGAACTGGCGCGAGAAGACCGCTAGATCCTTGAGCTTTACTTTCTCTTGACGGAGACGGATCTCTGTCTTCGCACTTACTTTCGCCTCTTTGCGGATCTGGACCGGAACGAGGCCTTGCGAGCGCAGCCTGTTCGCTACCGCGCTTTCGCCGTCGGCCTCCATAACTCCGGAGACGACCCGGCCCTCGCGGGTCCTTACCCGATAGGCGTAGGAATCTGCCATCGCTTACCCCTTCCCCACGAGCCGGTTGAACTCTTCGACGTGATGGCATCTCTCGAGGGCCATGTCGTAGTTCACGCGCCCCTTCTTGACGAGCTCGGCGAGGTTCTGGTCCATGACCTGCATCCCGTGCTTTCCACCTGCCTGCATCGAGGTGTAGATCTGGTGGGTTTTAGCCTCACGGATCAGGTTGCGCACGGCCGGGGTCGCAACGAGCACCTCTGCCGCTACCGCGCGTCCCTTGCCGTCTGCAGTGGGGATCAGTTGCTGGGACACGATGCCGGCGATCGTTCCGGCCAGCTGCACCCTGATCTGTTCCTGCTGGTGAGGCGGGAACACGTCGATCACACGGTCGATCGACTGCGGCGCGTCCTGCGTGTGAAGCGTCGCGAAGACGAGGTGCCCGGTCTCGGCCGCGGTAAGCGCCGTCGAGATCGTGTCGAGGTCTCGGAGCTCACCAACGAGGATGACGTCCGGGTCCTGCCGCAAGGCGTGCTTCAGCGCGGCAGAGAAACCGTGCGTGTCGGTGCCAACCTCGCGCTGGTTGACCGCGGAAAGCTTGTGGTTGTGAAGGAACTCGATCGGGTCCTCGACCGTCATGATGTGCTCGCGACGGTTCGAGTTGACGATGTCTACGAGTCCGGCCAGCGTCGTCGACTTACCCGAGCCGGTGACGCCTGTGACCAACACGAGACCGCGGCGGAGATTTGCGAACTCCTTGACGGATGCAGGAAGCCCAAGGGCTTCGAGGTCCTTGATCTCGAACGGGATGAGCCTCATCACGGACCCGATAGAGCCCCTCTGCTGGAACACGTTGACTCGGAATCGCGCGACGCCCGGAAGCGTGTACGAGAGGTCGAGTTCCAGGTTCTCCTCGAAGATCTCGCGCTGCTTCTGCGTGAGCATCGAGTAGATGAGCTCCTGAAGGTCCTGCGGAAGCAGCTTCCGGTAGCCGGGCAGCGGCCGCAGCTCACCGTGGAGCCTGAGCGTCGGTGGAAGTCCCACCGTTAGATGGAGGTCGGACGCGCCTTCATCGAGGACCGCATACAAGAACTCCGCGAGGTTGGGCTCCTTCTCCTCATCCAGGTCACCGAGCGGGGCGGGGGCCACGGGAGCGACCCCGTTGCCAGTCGCGGCGGCCGGCGGACCTGCCGGTGCAGCCGGCCCAGCATGGGCTCCAGTCCCTCCATAGATCCGGTCGATCGCCGTCAGAAGGTCCTGGTGATAAGCCGCCGCGGCGACGATCTGCTTACCAGTTGTCCGGGCGAGCTCGTCGAGTGCCAGGTGGTTCGTCGGCTCCGACATCGCAACGACCAACCGGCCGTTCGCGTCGAAAGCGATGGGAAGCACCATCTGCCGGCGCGACATCTCCTCTTCCACAAGCCCGAGGACCTGGGGAGGAGGCGAGACTGCCTTCACGTCGACGAATGGAAGACCGATCTGTACCGCGCGCGCTTTGACGAGGTCGCGCTCGGTCAGCTCCTCGCGCTGTACGAGGATGCGCCACGCGGATTCACCGGTGCGAGCTTCCTCTTCGCTCGCGAAGTCGAGTTGTTCCCGCGTGATGACGCCTTGTTCCAACAGGACATCTCCTAGTTGTTTCGTTATCTGTGCCATCGTTCGTACCTTTCCGCTCCCAGTCGCTTTAGACGACCACTCGCAAGACCTCGGCGATCGAGGTCAAGCCCTGCCGCACCTTCTCCAAGCCGTCCTGTCGCAGCGTGATCATTCCTTGGTCGCGCGCGACTTGACCGATCGCTTCCGCCGAAGCGTGTTCCGCGACCATGCGTTCGATCTCTTCGGTCACGGGCATAACTTCGTGGATCGCCATACGCCCCCGGTAACCCGTGTTTCCGCAGGATGTGCAACCCACCGGTCGGTAGAGCTTGGGGACCTCCTCGGTTGGATCGAAGGGAAAGCGAGCAGCGATGAGCTCTTCTTCGGTGGGAACGTAACTCTCCTTGCAGCGCGAACAGAGCTTCCTGGCAAGTCGTTGTGCCAGCACCGAGTCGAGCGAAGAAGCAACGAGGAACGGCTCGATCCCCATCTCCACGAGACGGGTGAGCGCCGAAGGTGCGTCGTTTGTGTGCAGAGTAGAAAGAACGAGGTGACCCGTGAGCGCAGCCTCGATCGCGATCTGAGCGGTCTCCTTGTCACGGATCTCTCCGATGAGGACGATGTCCGGGTCGGCTCGCAGGATCGAACGCAGGGCCGACGCGAACGTGAGCCCCGCTTTCGGGTTCGTCTGCACCTGGTTAACCCCGGGGAGCCGGTACTCGACCGGGTCCTCGACGGTGATGATGTTGACGTCGGTCTTGTTCAGGATGTTTAGCGTCGCGTACAGCGTCGTCGACTTACCCGACCCGGTCGGCCCCGTTACGAGGATCGCTCCGTATGGCTTCGAGTACGACTCCTGGAAACGCT
>JAXDJP010000070.1:0-3763 GCA_034665645.1 Actinomycetota bacterium
TCGAGATACTCGATCAACTCGGTGTTGAAGATCTTGCTGCGGTCCTTCACGCGGGCCCGGGAGTAGCGATCCTTCAGATTCTCGATCGTTCCGAGGACGGACCCGAGAGACTCGTCCGTCCGGACCACAGAAGCCTTGGCCATCATCTCTTCTTGCAGCGTCGCCCGGATGTCGGCGAGGGATTCGGTTCCCCCCGGCTCCATCGCCGCCTCGAGCCATTCCTCGAGGTCCTCGTGCGGATCCTCGTGGATCTCGGGGAGGGGGTGCGTGGACGCGTACTCAGCCATCTCCAGACCGCCGCGTCGTCCGAAGACGACGATGTCGAGCAGGGAGTTCGTGCCGAGCCGGTTGGCTCCGTGGACCGACACGCATGCGCATTCGCCGGCGGCGTAGAAGCCGGGTAGGACGGTCCCGTTCGCGTCCCGCAGGACCTCGGCCCTCACGTTGGTGGGGATCCCTCCCATCGCGTAGTGGGCCGTAGGAACGATCGGTACGCCCTCTTTGAGCGGTTCGACGTTCAAGTAGGTGCGCGCGAACTCCGTGATGTCGGGGAGCTTCGTTTCGATGACTTCCGGATCGAGGTGCGTCAGGTCTAAGAGGATGTAGTCCTTCTTCGATCCCGCTCCGCGGCCCTCTTGGATCTCGAAGAACTCGGCGCGCGACACCATGTCTCTCGGCGCAAGGTCTTTGATGGTCGGGGCGTACCTCTCCATGAACCTCTCGCCGTCCGCGTTGCGCAAGATGCCACCCTCGCCCCGCGCGGCTTCGGATAACAAGATCCCCAATCCGTACAGTCCGGTCGGGTGGAACTGGAAGAACTCCATGTCCTCGAGAGGCAGGCCCTTGCGATAGACGACGCCGGGGCCGTCCCCTGTGAGGGTGTGAGCGTTCGACGTGATCTTGAACATCTTTCCGTACCCGCCCGTTGCGAACAGGACGGACTTGGCGCGAAAGACGTGGAGCTCACCGGTCGCGATCTCGTAAGCGATGATCCCGCCGCAGACACCCCCGGTTACCAGAAGGTCGAGCACGAAATACTCGTTGAAGAACTCGACCCCGTATTTGTTGCATTGCTGGAAAAGGGTCTGAAGGATCATGTGACCCGTGCGGTCGGCTGCGTAGCAGGCGCGCTTGACCGCAGCTTCACCGTGGTTGCGGGTGTGGCCTCCGAAGCGCCGTTGGTCGATACGTCCGTCGGGCGTGCGGTTGAAGGGCAACCCCATCCGCTCGAGCTCGAGGACCGAGTCCACGGCCTCCTTGCACATGATGTCGACCGCGTCCTGGTCGGAGAGGAAGTCGCCGCCCTTCACGGTGTCGAACGCGTGCCACTCCCAGGAGTCCTCTTCGACGTTCGCGAGGGCCGCGCACATCCCGCCCTGGGCGGCTCCCGTGTGAGAGCGGGTCGGGTAGAGCTTCGACACGACCGCCGTCTTGGAGCGCTTACCCGCCTCGAGAGCGGCGCGGAGACCGGCTCCCCCGGCGCCGACGATGACGCAGTCGTACGTATGGAATTTGGCCAAGGTCAGGTTCTCCCGTCGAACGTGACCAGGACCGCGGTGCCCATGATCAGAAGGGTGCCCGTCACCGTGTAGAGGGTGGCCTTTACCGCGGTCTTGAGGCCGGGCCTGTGGATGTAGTCGTCGATGATGATGCGAAGCCCGTTCGCTCCGTGAAGGAGCGTCAGGAAGAGCATGATCCAGTCAAAGGTCTTCCAGCCGACGTTGTCCCATCGCTCCGCGACGAAGGCGAAGTTCACTCGCTCGACGCCGGACCCCATGATGTGCATCACGAACAGATGGATGAGAACCAGGAAGAGGAGGATCACGCCCGAGATCCGCATGAAGAACCAGGCCCATACTTCGAATTGCGAAGGCCGACGTTCTCCGGCGAACGCCTTGGGCTTCTTCTTGCGATAAACCTCTTCGACAGTCGCCATCGGGGGGTCATCCTATCCGCCCCGTTTCGGCGCATCGGGCCAGTAGCATCCTCATCGTGGAACAAAACCGAGTGACCGACTCCGGCATCGAGATACAGCCGGTTTATGGACCAGAAGACGCAACCGTCGACTTCGACGCCAACCTCGGCAACCCCGGCTCCTTCCCGTTCACCCGGGGCATCTATGGAGGCATGTATCGGGACCGCCTCTGGACGATGCGTCAGTACGCGGGCTTCGGGAGCGCCGAGGAAACGAACGCCCGCTTCCATTACCTGTTGAAAGCCGGTCAGACGGGTCTGTCGGTGGCCTTCGACCTTCCGACTCAGATGGGCTACGACTCAGACCATCCGCGCGCCGCTTCCGAGGTTGGCCGGGTTGGCGTGGCGATCGATTCGTTGGCCGATATGGAAGCGCTGTTGAAGGGCATCCCTCTGGGTGAGGTGTCCACCTCCATGACGATCAATGCCACCGCATCGATCCTGTTGCTGCTGTACGAGTTGGTTGCGGAGAACCAGGGGGTCGCGCCCGACAAGATCAGCGGAACGACGCAGAACGACATCTTGAAGGAGTACACGGCCCGCGGCACTTATATCTACCCACCGAAACCGTCGATGCGGATAATCACCGACCTCTTCGCGTATTGCAGTGAGAGATTGCCGCGTTGGAACACCATTTCGATCTCTGGCTACCACATGCGGGAGGCCGGCAGCACGGCGGTGCAGGAGGTCGCCTTCACGATCGCGGATGGGATCGCGTACGTCGAAGCAGCCCTCGCGGCGGGTCTCGACGTCGACGAGTTCGCGCCGCGGCTCTCGTTCTTCTTCGCGTGCCACATGAACTTCTTCGAGGAGATAGCGAAGTTCCGTGCGGCTCGACGTCTGTGGGCGCGGGTCATGAAAGAACGCTTCGACGCCAAGAACCCCAAGTCGCTGATGCTCCGCTTCCACACCCAGACCGGCGGGGCCACGCTTACCGCACAGCAGCCCGAGAACAACATCGTGCGAACCGCCCTGGAGGCCCTGGCCGCGGTGCTCGGCGGGACCCAGTCGCTGCACACGAACTCGTTCGACGAAGCGCTTGCCTTACCGAGCCAGAAGGCGGCCACGATCGCGCTCCGGACGCAGCAGGTACTGGGGTACGAGTCGGGCGTTCCCGACGGGGCGGATCCCTTGGGGGGGTCGTGGCTCGTCGAATCGTTAACCGACGAGATCGAAGAGCGAGCGCGCGAGTACCTGCGGCGCATCGAGGAGATGGGCGGGGCGGTCGAGGCGATCGAGGCCGGTTGGATGAAGAAGGAGATCGAGGACGCCGCATATCGAGTCGCACAAGGCATCGAGAACGGCTCGCGGATCGTCGTGGGGGTCAACAGGTTCGAAGCCGAATCCGAGGAGCCGGTCGAGCTTCACAACCTCGATCCCGAGCTCGAGAAGCGGCAGATCGATCGTTTGGCGAAGATCCGAGACGAGCGCGACTCAGGGGACGTCGAGCGAGCTCTCAAAGCCGTGGACGACGCCGCCCGCGGAAGTGACAACCTCCTCATCCCGATGCGTGAAGCGCTGGCTGCCTACGCAACCTTGGGCGAGGTCTCCGATGTCCTGCGCGGCGTCTTTGGCGTGTACGAGCCGAGCATGGGGCTCTGATGGCGGTGGGCGAAGTCGCCCTGATCGGCGGGACCGGAGACGAAGGCTCGGGACTCGCATCGCGGTGGGCGAAGGCCGGCCTCAAAGTGTTCTTGGGATCGAGAGATGCCGGCCGGGCAGAGAAAGCGGCCGCCGAGCTCAACGCGAAGATTCCGGGAGACAGGATCAGGGGGCTCGTCAACGAGGA
>JAXDJP010000071.1:0-2623 GCA_034665645.1 Actinomycetota bacterium
TGGACTTCACCAAAGAGAGGTTCTCGGATCTCCCCACGGCGATCGCAGGTTGGTCGTTCGGCGGAGCGGTTGCGGTGAAGGTCGCGGCGAAACACCCAGAACTGGTTGCTTGTGTTGGCATCGCGCCGGCGGTCGAACCCAAGGAAGGAATCACCACCGGGCTGCCTCCGGCGGCAGAAGTCACGATGGAGGTTCCGCTTCTGTTCGTGGTCGGTGCCAACGACGACCTCGTGGCTCCCGCGGCCTGCAAAGCGTGGACGGACGAAGTGGGTGCTACGTTCCTCGAGATGAAGGGAGCGAACCATTTCTTCTGGGGTAAGTACGAGCACCTAGCAGCCGAGGTCAAGCAGTTTCTCGAGCGAGCTCTCGAGGAGAAAGGGCGGCGATGAGGTTCGGGGTCGATGTCTCACAACACCAATTGACGTGGGAGCAACTCAGCGGACGCGTTCGGTTCGCGGAAGAAGCCGGCTTCCACGGGGCCTGGGTCTTCGACCACTTCAAGCCGTTGTACGCGGATCCGAAAGGGCCCTGCATGGAAGGGTGGGCACTTCTTGCGGCGCTGGCGGCGTCGACCACTCGGATCCGTCTGGGGGCTCTTGTCACCGGGGTGACGTACCGGCATCCCTCGGTGCTCGCGGCCCAGGCTGCGACCGTCGACAACATCTCTGGGGGCCGACTCGAACTGGGGATCGGCGCCGCGTGGTTCGAGCAGGAACACAGCGAGCTGGGGATCGACTTCCCCGCCGCCGGAGAACGCGCGCGCCGTCTGGAAGAAGCCGTCCAGATCATCCGCCTTCTGATGACCGAGGACGATGCTCACTTCAATGGGCGTTACTACTCTCTCGATGGAGCGACGTACAACCCCAAGCCGATACAGGACCCGCACCCACCGATCTGGATAGGAGCATCAGGGGAACAATTGATGCTTCCGATCGTCGGACGTCATGCCGACGTGTGGCACGCGTTTGGGAGCCTCGACTCTCTGAGTCGCAAGTCAAAGATCGTGGACGACCACGCCCGGCGGGCGGGACGGGAGCCGGGCGACATCGATAGGTCGACCGCGCTTTCCATCTCAGAACCGATCGAGGAGATCAAGAGAACGGTAGCTGCGCTAGAGGATGCGGGGTTCTCTTACCTGACGGTGAGCTGGCCGGGCGAAGGCGAAGGCAAGGTGCAGGCGTTCGTCGACGAGGTGATGCGGGACTTCACGTAGTTCCCTTGCGTCGTCGCATCTCGTAAAGCATCACACCCACCGCGACCGAGAGGTTGAGGGACGAAGCGCTTCCCTCCATCGGCAACTTCACCGACTTCTCTCCCCTTTCGAGCACTTCCGGAGGGAGGCCCTGGGTTTCACTGCCGAAGAGAAAGAGACTGGGGGGCTCGATCTCGGTATCCCACAGATAAGACTCGGCCCGCACCGATGTTGTGACGACGTGAACCTCCTCCATCAGGCACCACGAGAAGAGGTCGTCGACATCTTTGGCGCGATGGAACGGCACGCTGAAGATCGTCCCCATGCTGGCTTTAACGGATTGAGGGTGGAAGGCATCGGTCGCGTCGCCCACGATGATCACCGCGCCCGCACCCGCGGCGTCCACCGTTCTAATGATCGAACCGAGGTTGCCCGGATTGCCGACCTCCAGCACTGCCACGAAGATCGAGTCTGGCTTCGACATCAGCGAGGAGAGTGGTTGCTCCTCCATCTCGATCACTGCGGCGAGGCCGGAAGGGTGATCGCGGTTGACGATGCTTTCGAACGCCTCGCGGCCGAGATAAATCGTGCGGACGCCGGCGGCCTCGCGTTCTTGGATCGCGGTCCACGCCCCTTCGCTCGAGAGAAGGTCGGGCGCGACCAAAAGGGAATCGACCGGTGCCCCGTGGTCGATCGCTTGCCGTACGTGCGCGATCCCCTCGACGAGGAACAGACGTTCCTGCTCCCGGAACTTCCGTTGGCGCAACTTCCGGATGCGTTTAACTGTGGCGTTATTGGGGCTCGCGATCAGTTCGCGGTCCATACCGCTCGTTCTCTACGGAGCGTCGGGGGCCAGCTGCTTGAAAAAGTCGGCGCAGCGCGTGGCTTCCTCGGTCTCGCCGATCGCAGCTGCCGCGACCCCCAATCCCTTGAGCGATCGGAGGAAACCGCGGTTCGGCTCGTGGCTCCACGGGACGCGCCCCTGTCCGCGCCACCCGGCTTTCCGGATGCGATCGAGACCTCGGTGGTACCCGACGCGGAAGTACGCGTAAGCGTCGACGGGGCGCCGGCCCTCGAGAGCCGATTCACCGAGAGCGGCCCACGCCGTCAGGCACTCGGGGTAGCGCGCAGCTACATCAGAAACCGCGTTGCTATCGGACGCCGCGGCGAGGGCATCCAACGAGCCTTCCGGCTCCTCGATCTTCGTCTCGAGCGCTTCACCGACGGGTAGTTGGCTCACGCGCTCATCGTAAGCGCGTGAGCCGCTCCACCCTCCGGGCCGTCAGATCAGCTGTGGGTCGGAGATGTCCGTGTAGGAGACATTCGTGAACAGAGAGCTCCATTCCTCGGGAGGCCCCTCGTTCTGGGGGTTGGCTTCCGCTTCGCGCGCCTCCTTCTCGGATTTGAAGTACATGACCTGGGCGAACTTGT
>JAXDJP010000072.1:0-8032 GCA_034665645.1 Actinomycetota bacterium
AGGAGTTCGACGACGTGCAAGAGGTCTTTGCGAACTTCGACATCAGCGACGAGGTGCTCGCCTCGGTCGCCTCGTAATGGGGCCGGCAAAGCCGCAGTTCTGACGCACTTTTCCACTACGCTGCGAACATGCGTTCGCTCTGTGGGAGACACCTGTGAGGGTCCTTGGGATCGACCCCGGTTTGGCGCGCCTCGGCTACGGAGTCGTCGAGCGTGTTGACGGGAAACTGAGGGCCTTGTCGCTGGGGGTTATCAGGACGTCGCCCAGCCTCAGCGCCGCGGAGCGGCTGGCGCAGATCCGGACCGACATCATCGAGGTCATCGAGGCTTACGACCCCGAGGTGATGGCGGTCGAGCGCTTGTTCTTCAACGCCAACGTTAAGACCGCGATGTCCGTCGGCCAGGCGGCCGGAGTGGCTCTGGCGACGGCGGCCGGGGCGGGGCTCGAGGTGTTCGACTACACCCCGCCCGAGGTGAAGCTGTCGGTGGTGGGCGTCGGAAGTGCTTCCAAGAAACAGGTCCAAACGATGGTCGCGTCGATCCTGGGGCTCGATCGCCTCCCCGAGCCGGCCGATGCCGCCGATGCGGGAGCGCTCGCGATCTGCCATCTCAATAGAAGTGGTTTGCGCGGTGCCGTCCGGTTGTTCCGGGGATCGAGCAAGCCCCCGGTCAACGCCCGTCTCGCCGCCGCGATCAAAGGGAGCCGGACGTGATCGGTTTTCTCCGCGGTCAGGTCGCGGCGCGCACCACCGACGCGTGCTTCCTCGACGTGCAGGGCGTCGGCTACAAGTTGTCGTGCTCGCTTTCCACGCTCGCGGCCCTTCCGGGTGACGGCGACTCGTGCACCTTATGGACGCACGTGCACGTGCGCGAGGACGCGCTCGCTTTATTCGGTTTCGCGAGCGAGGACGAGCAGCGGATGTTCGAGGGGCTCCTCAGCGTCGCGGGAGTCGGCCCCAAGGTTGCGCTGCAAGTCTGTTCTTCTTTCTCGCCGGAATCGTTCCGCAGAGCGCTCGTCACCGGAGACGTCGCTGCGATCTCCAGCGTGCCGGGGATCGGGAAGAAGACCGCTCAGCGGATCCTGCTCGACCTCAAAGAGAAGCTCGAGCTTCCCGATCTCGAGATCGTCGGTTCTCGGCCCGATGCGATCTCCAAGGCGCGCTCGGCTCTCGAGAACCTCGGTTATTCGCCGGGCGAGGTGCGCGTCGCTCTGGCCGAGTCGAGTCCCCCCGCCGACGCCCCCTTGGAAGAAGTCATCAAATCGGCTCTGAAGGTGCTGGCATGAGAGAAGAGGTGCTCGTCCCGACGCCGGTCGAGGACATCCAGGAACGCGAGGCTGAGACGTCCTTACGACCGCGGTCGCTCGACGAGTTCGTCGGGCAGGACGAGTTGAAGGAGAACCTCTCGATCGTGCTCGAAGCAGCGCGAGGTCGCAGCGAGCCGGCGGGGCACCTGCTCTTATCGGGCCCACCGGGCCTCGGTAAGACGAGTCTCGCCTACGTCGTTGCGCTGGAGATGGAAGCGAATATCCGCCCAACTTCGGGGCCCGCGCTCGAACGCGCCGGCGACCTCGCCGCGATCATCACGAACCTCGAGGACGGAGACGTTTTGTTCATCGACGAGATCCACCGGCTCCCGCGTCAGGTCGAGGAGGTCTTGTATCCGGCGATGGAGGATTTCCAGCTCGATCTCGTTATCGGCAAGGGGCCCAGCGCGCACACGATCAGGTTGGATCTTCCCCGCTTCACACTCGTGGGGGCCACGACCAGAGCCGGCCTCATCACGGGACCCTTGCGCAGCCGTTTCGAGCTCGCCGAGCGGCTCGATTACTACCCCGCTTCGGATCTCGAGAGGATCGTGCGGCGGTCGGCGACCATCCTCGACGTCGAGCTCGACGACGAAGGCTGCTTCGAGATCGCAAGGCGGGCGCGCGGCACGCCTCGCATCGCGAACCGGCTCCTACGCCGCGTCCGTGATTACGCGCAGGTGCGCGCCGAGGGCGTGGTCGTCGGTCCGGTTGCCCGGGAGGCCCTCGAGGTCTTCAAGGTCGACGAGCGCGGCCTCGACAAGGTCGACGGCTCCATCCTCGAAGCGATAGTGACGCGCTTCAACGGGGGGCCGGTGGGTCTATCGACCCTCGCCGTCGCGGTAGGCGAAGAGCCGGACACGATCGAGGACGTTTACGAGCCGTTCCTTATGCAGCTGGGGTTCATCCGACGTACTCCACGAGGGCGCGTCGCCACCGAGGCGGCGTTCCGGCACGTGGGGGCCGCCCTTCCCACGGGAGCGGCGGCCGCTCGCCTGTTCGATAACTGACCCCATCACGTAGCTGGGGGTAGAATCTCTCGCCGGAGCCGCTTGGGCGGCTTTGTCGCGTAGGGGCTCGGTCCCGAGCCCCGCCTACCGAAGGAAGTGAACGACGTGCAGAACGGCGCCTCCAGCCTGGTCTTCCTGGTCATCTTGATCGGGCTCTTTTATTTCATGCTGATACGCCCCCAGAAGAGGCGCGTGCAGCAGCACACCGAGCTCGTCCAGAGCATCGGCGTCGGGGACGAAGTCATAACGATCGGTGGGATGTACGGGACGGTTCGAGCGATCGGGGACGAAGAGATCGAACTCGAGATCGGTACCGGGACGCGCGTGAAGTTCGTGAAGTCGGCGATCTCCCGGCGAGTCACGGAAGACCTGGAGGCCGGCGCGGACGAATCGGACGAGGTAACCGAAACCCAAGAGGACGCGTAACCTCGGACGATCTGGGGATAAGGACTAGGACTTAAATGAAGAACAAGCGCTACAGAAACATCTTGATCATCGGCCTCGTGGTGGCCTTCACCGGGCTCGGCGCAGTGCTCGCGACCGGAACGCATCCCCGCCTGGGTCTCGACCTCGAGGGCGGGATCAGCGTCATCCTCACCGCCGAGGGACAAGAGGTGCAGCCCGACGTCCTGCAGGAGACGGTGAACTTGATCCGCGCTCGTATCGACGCACTCGGCGTCGCCGAGCCTGAAGTGAGCGTCGCCGGCAGCAAGAACATCTTGATCCAGCTCCCCGGTCTCAAGGACACCGACCAGGCTCTCAAGATCATCGGGACCACCGCCCAGCTCACGTTCCGCCAGGTGATCGAGCAGATCCCGGCGCAAACGACCGGCAAGGACAAGCCAAAGGTCACGAAAGAGAAGGGCGACGCGGCCAACGACCAAGAGGTCATCTATCCGTCCGGGCAAGTCGGCGAAGAAGGGATCTTGTATCGGCTGGAGCCCGCGCGCCTCACGGGTGAGGTCGTGACCAAGGCCGAAGCCGTTGTCGACCCTCAGTCGGGCCGCTGGTCGGTGTCGATCAAGATGGACAAGGACGGATCGCGCGAGTGGGCGAAGTTCACGAGCGAACTGGCATGCCTGCGCGACAAGGGTGACCAGCTGAAGAGCCAAGTGGCGATCGTGCTCGACGGCAAGGTGGAGTCGGCGGCCGGCATGGCCGAGGCCAACGGCGCCGATCAAGGAGTCGTCTGCGGCACGGGGATCACCGGTGGAGACACGCAGATAAACGTCGGCGGCGAGCAAGAAGCGAAGGACCTAGCGCTCGTCCTCAAGACCGGTGCGCTGCCGATCACGCTCGTTCAATCTGAGGTCAACAAGGTCTCGCCGACGCTCGGTCGCGACTCCCTTGACACCGGTCTGCTCGCCGGGGCCGTGGGGCTCGCCATCGTCATGCTCTACGTGCTCCTCTATTACCGCACGCTCGGACTAGTTATCTGGCTGGGCTTCGCCCAGTTCACCGCTTTCCTTTACACCGCTCTTGCCGTGCTGGGCCAGACCGCCGGACTGTCGCTCACCCTGGCCGGCGTCGCCGGGATCATCGTGTCGATCGGTATCGCGGCCGATTCGTTCATCGTCGCGTTCGAACGATTGAAAGACGAAGTGCGTTCCGGAAAGAGCCTTCGATCGGCGGTCGAGCGTGGATCGGCTAGAGCGATCAAGACGATCCTGGTCGCGGACTTCGTTACCGGGGCCGCAGCGGTGATCCTGTTCTTCCTTGCGGTCGGGCCGGTGCGCGGGTTCGCCTTGACGCTCGGCCTTTCCACCGCGATCGACATCCTGCTCGCTTACATATTGATCCGTCCGGCGATGGTGCTCCTCGGCCGCACGAAGTACCTGCACGGTGCGGCCGTGGGGATCGAGACGCCGGCCAACCCCGAGCCTGGGGTCGCGTGATGGGAGTTCTTCACCGGCTGTATCACGGAGAGACAAAGGTCGACTTCATCGGCAAGCGACCCCTGTGGTTCGCGATCTCAGGCGTCATCCTTTTGATCAGCATCGGATCGATGATCCTGCAGGGTTTCAACTTCGGTATCGAGTTCAAGGGCGGCGTGTCGATCCAGGCTCCCATAGCGACCGACGGCCCCCTCGCCGACGCCAGCGATCTCGACGTGATCACCACCGTGCGCGACAAGGTCGAACCTCTCGGCGCTCCTTCGGCTCAGGTCCAGGTCGCGACCTCCGACACGGGACGTCAGGTGATAGTGCAGACCGCTGCGATCGACGACACCGCGGTGCGCCAGCAGGTGAAAGACGCGGTCAGCGAGACCGTGGGTGCGACCGACGAAGAGACGACCTTTCAGGCGATCGGAACGAAGTGGGGGGGCGAGATCACCGATAAGGCGATCCGTGCCTTGATCATCTTCTTGCTGGTGATCCTCGCCTTCATCTCGTGGCGCTTCGAGCTAAAGATGGCGATCGCGGCCATCATCGCTTTGCTCCACGACTTGGCGATCACCGCGGGCGTGTACTCCATCGTCGGGTTCTCGGTGACACCATCCACGATCATCGCGATCCTCACCATCCTCGGTTATTCGCTGTACGACACCGTGGTGGTGTTCGACAAGGTCGAGGAAGACACGGCTATCTACGCGCGCACGGGCCGCATGACCTACCAAGACTCTGCGAACCTCGCGATGAACCAGGTGTTCGCTCGCTCACTCAACACGTCTCTAACGACGCTGCTTCCCGTTGCAGCTCTCTTGATCGTCGGCTCGGGTCTGGCGGGGGCGGAGACGCTGAAGGACCTCGCGCTCGCACTGTTCGTCGGTATCCTCGCCGGAACTTACTCGTCGATCTTCATCGCGACTCCGGTGCTCTCGATGCTCAAGGAGTCCGAGCCCAAGTACAAGAACACGCGAGAGAAGATCCTGCGTGACGCGAAGAAGTCGGCCGCAGCCAAGAAACCCGTCACGGTCGAAGCTCCCGATGAAGCGGAAGCAGAGCCCGTCACGACCGGAGCGGTTGCGGTTTCGACGGCGCGACCGTCATCCACCGCCCGGCCGAGCGGAAGCAGGCCGCGTGGAGGATCCAAGAAGGCCGCGCGCCGGCGCCGGCGTTAGGGGGAAGCATGCCGCACGAGCCGAACCACGAGTGGCTGAAGGAACACATCCGGGATATCCCCGACTTCCCCAAAGAGGGGATCATGTTCAAGGACATCACGCCCCTCCTGGCGGATAAGAAGGCCTTCACGTACGCCATCGACGCGATGGCACACACCTTCGATCCCGACGAGATCGACAAGGTCATAGGGATCGAAGCGCGCGGCTTCATGATCGCGGCCCCGCTTGCGTATCGCATGACCGCGGGACTCATCCCCGTTCGCAAGAAGGGGAAGCTTCCGTGGAAAGTCGAGTCGGAGGAGTACGCGCTCGAGTACGGAACCGACCTGCTGGAGATCCACGTAGACGCGATCTCGCCGGGCGAGCGGATCCTTGTAGTGGACGACGTCCTCGCCACCGGAGGGACCGCGATGGCCACGGCTCACCTCACCGAACGATGCGGTGGAAAGGTCGCCGGCATCGTGACCTTGATGGAACTCTCTTTCTTGGGGGGCCGCGACAAGCTCACGGATTACGAATTCTTGTCCCTTATCTCCTACTAGCGGGTCGTATCTATCTAAGATGAGGGATGGCTTCTATCTCTAAGCCGCCCGATGTAGCCGAGGAAGTCGAGCCGGTTCGCTCCGACACCAGTCCTCGCGGGGTCAAAGCAGTCCTTAACAAGGTCCGGGCCCCGCGTCCCGCGCCCGATCCGGCTTTCGAGAAAGTCATCAAAGAAGTCAGAGCGAAGCGGCCGAAGGCCGACACGAAACTGATCGAACGCGCCTACCAGATGGCATCGGCGGCGCACGAGGGTCAGGTACGGAAATCGGGCGACCCCTTCATCACGCATCCTATCGGAGTCGCCACGATCCTGGCGTCGCTGGGCCTCGATGAATCCACGATCGCCGCCGCGCTCCTGCACGACTCGGTCGAGGACACCGACCTGACGGTCGCCGAGGTCGAGGGCGAGATGGGCTATACGGTCGCCATGCTCATCGACGGTGTCACGAAACTAGACAAGATCCGCTTCCGGTCGGCAGAGCAATCGAGGGCCGAGAACCTCCGCAAGATGATCGTGGCGACCGCGAAGGACGTGCGCGTGCTTCTCATCAAGATCGCCGACCGCCTTCACAACATGAGAACCCTTGCGCCCCTTCGCCCCGAGAAACAGGAGCTCATAGCGCGCGAGACCTTGGAGATATACGCGCCGCTCGCGCACCGGCTCGGGATGTACGCGATCAAGTGGGAGCTCGAGGATCTCGCCTTCGAGACGCTGCACCCGAAGCGCTTCGACGAGATGCGCACCCTGATGGAGCAGCGCCAGCCCCAGGGAGCCCAGGTTCTCGAAGAGGTGCGTGAGGAGATCCTCGGCAAGTTGCGCGACGTGAAGATCAAGGCTGAGGTGTCGGGGCGACCGAAGCATCTGTATTCGATCTACGAAAAGATCGTGTTGGGCGGGAAGCAGTTCGATCAGATCTTCGACCTGATCGGCATCAGGATCGTGGTCGAAAGCGTGCGCGACTGCTACGCCGCGTTGGGAGCGCTTCACACCGTCTACACGCCGGTGCCCGGCCGTTTCAAGGACTACATCGCTATGCCGAAGTTCAACATGTACCAGTCCTTGCACACGACGGTGATAGGTCCGAGCGGGCGACCGATGGAGATCCAGATCCGCACGGGCGAGATGCACAAGGCTGCTGAGTCCGGGATCGCAGCCCACTGGCTCTACAAGGAGCAACGACGCGGCAAACCTGCGGAAGAAGAGATCGCGTGGCTGCAGCGCATGATGGATTGGCAGAAGGAGTCGGCCGACCCCAAAGAGTTCATGGAATCGTTGAAGATCGACCTCTACTCGGACGAGGTCTTCATCTTCACCCCGAAGGGCGACGTTCTCGAGCTGCCTCGGGGCGCGACCCCACTCGACTTCGCGTACGCGATCCACACGGAGGTTGGACACCGGACCGTCGGGTCCCGCGTTAACGAACGTCTCGTCCCACTCAGTCACGAACTCACCTCCGGCGACACCGTGGAGATAATCACCGCAAAGGGACCGGCGTCGCCGTCGCGCGATTGGATGAAGCTCGCCAAGACCCCTCGAGCGCGCAACAAGATCCGGCAATGGTTCGCGCGCGAGCGGCGAGAGGACGCTCTGGCGCAGGGACGAGAGTCGCTCATCCAAGCGATGCGGAAGCAGGGTCTCCCCGTCGACAAGATCTCCAAGGGGAACCTCCTCGAGCAGATCGCCACCGACATGAAGTTCCCCGACCTCGATGCGATGTTCGTGGCGCTGGGCGAGGCGCGGATCTCACAGCATTCGGTCATCACCCGTGTCATAAGACTCTTCGAACCGGAAGCTCCAGAGGAAGAGGCCGAGATCGTGCCTCCCCGCCGGAGCCACCGTGCACATAAGCCGAGGGGCAAGGGCGTCATCGTGGAAGGTGTCGATGATCTGCTGGTCCGCCTCGCCCGGTGCTGCACCCCCGTTCCCGGCGATTCGATCTGCGGCTTCCTCACCCGGGGCCGCGGCGTCTCGGTTCATCGCGAGGACTGCCCCAATGCCAAGGCGCTCGCGGCCCAGGACGACGGACGGATGGCCAAGGTCTGGTGGGACAACCGTCAGCAAGGAACGTTCGCTGTGACCATCCAGATCGAGGCTCTCGACAGGACCAAACTG
>JAXDJP010000073.1:0-3953 GCA_034665645.1 Actinomycetota bacterium
GATCGCTGACCTCCCTCGCCAGATGCAACGCCTTGCTAGCGTCACCCAACGCAGGATCCTCCGCGAGGAGGTCGCAGTAGACCTCGACCATCCGATCCTGGAGGTAATCGTCACGCAGATCGATCGCTTCGCGAGCTCCGTCGAGATCTCCGACCCGGATCCTTTTATGGATCCAGAACGGGTGATGGGTGTAGGAACCCTTGAGGCCCTCGGCTCCGGCCATCGCCTGTGCGAAACGAGCCTCCGTCGCCTCGTCACGCCGCAATGCGGAGATCAACAGGCCGTTTTCAAACGCGGGCCGGGCAAACGGAGGTGGTGGCGCGGAATCGTCCCCGCGGAACCGGAGTAACTCGTCGATCGTTTCGAGCGCTTCGTCCCACCGCCCGGTCATGAAAAGACCTTGCGTTAACCAGGTCAGCCCGTGCAGACGAAAACCAAAGTGGTCGCCGGCCCCCTCGACCGCGAGGCGAGCACTCGCCGTCGCCTCCTCGTATCTGCCGAGGTGCAAAAGTGCCCACGCCATCATGTTGTGTACGTCCGCGACCTCCGGCGGATCGCTCAATCGTGGGATCAGCTCCACTCGCCGAGCGGTTAGCTCGGCACATTCCGCGTACCGGCATTGGACGAGTAACGTTGCATCAAGCCCGTCGAGACAATTGGAAAGCAGATCGGCGTCTCCGATCCTCTCGGCGACTGCGACGGCCTCACGACCCGCGCGTTCGGATTCTTCGTGGGACGCCTCTAGACCCGCCACCGGAATAGCGCCACGACTCGCTAGGAGCAGAGCTCGCTCACGGCTGTCTTCTTCCCCGGCTGCCTTCAGCCCGATGTCGATGATTTCCTCGATCAGTTGAAGTCCCGGCTGGGTCGACATCGACCCGCTCCACCTCGTTGCATTCTGGGAGGCGTTCGCTGCGAGACGCGCCAGCAACGGATCGTCATCCAAGCCGGCAGCGCGATATTCATCGATCGCCGTCGTCAGAGCGCGCCATTTCATATCCCCTAGGTGTGTGCTGGCGAAGGCCTCATACAGGCGTTCGTAAGCATCGACACGCTCTCTCCCCGGGCGGGCGAGCTCTACGGCGCGTTTCCCGGCTGCCTCGGCCAGGCTCACCGCGAATCGACGGAGGGCGTTGTCCACGCTACGCCACGCGAAATGCTGCGCAGAATCGCGGAGCGCGTCGTCGCCCGTAAGCTCGAACGCGGTCGCGTAATGGTGCGAGAGCAAATCAGCGAATTCAGCGATCCGTTCACCGGCCATACCTTCGATCCAACGAGCGACGCCGACATGTGCCGGTCCGCGCGCACGGCGGGGAATGCTTTCGTACGCGACATCGCGGGTCAGGATGTGTTTGAAGATGTATTCGGTCTCGCCTGCCATCGACGACGTGAGCCTTTCGACGACCAATTCGCGTCTTCGAAGCGTTTGCATCACCTCATCGAGCCCCTCCGACACCCCCAAACTTTCGATCGCACTCAGCCAGAAGACGCGGCCGACGACGGCTGCGTGTTGGATGACGGCGCGTTCCGTCGGCGTCAAGAGATCGAGGCGCGCGAGGATCACCGCCTGCACCGTGTCGGGAATCTCCACATCCTCAAGGGGCGCGGCGGCGCGCCAACGATCTCCATCGCGCACCAGCATCTCCTCGTCGATCATGCGCCGGATGATCTCTTCGAGAAAGAAGGGGTTGCCTTCCGAACGATCGAGGATCCGTTGCTTGAGACGCTCGGGGAATGCGTCGACCTCGAGCAGTAGGTCGACCAGCTCGGCACTCTGATCCGAGGTAAGCGGATCGAGCGGAACGAACGAATGATTCCGCAGTCCGCCACCCCACTCAGAGCGCGTCCGAAGTAATTCTGGACGGGCCGATGCAACAACCATCAACGCGCCCTCGACGCGCTCCGAGAGATCCTCAAGGATGTCGAGCATCAACTCATCGCCCCAATGGATATCCTCCACGACGAACACGACGGGCTGAGCCGCCGCGAGGGCCGAGAAGAACGACGTCCACGCGCCCCGAAGCGCGCGATTAACTTGCCTGAGTTCTATTCCCGCGAGCGGGTCATCAGGCAACTGCAGTGCCAGGGTCAACGCGAGACTCGCGATCGTGACCGGGTCGACGTCGGTCGTCGAGAAAGTCGAAGCCGCGAGCTTCTCGATCTTTCGGATCGCCTCATCGGGGGCGTCGTTCTGAACGATCCCAGCCTCACTCCGAAGCACCTCGGCGAGAGGCCATAGGGCGACGCCTTCGCCATACGGCAGGCACCGACCCGAGACGATCTGCGCTTCGGGAGCCACGCGCGCGGCGAACTCTCGGATCAGACGGCTCTTCCCGACGCCGGCATCCGCGACGATCGTCACGAGGCGCGGCCGGCGCTGTTCCCGCACGGTGACGAACCCTGATTCCAAGAGCCCCAGTTGGCCGTCGCGACCGACCATCGGACCGTTCAGGCCGGGGATACCTCGTTCTTCCGGGATGCCTCTCTCGCCAACCACTTCCCACGTCTCGACGGGGTCGGTCTTGCCCCGTGCGGAGATCGCTTCGACCGGGGTCAAGACAAACTCGCCGCGTACCGCGCGGGCCGTGCGCGTGCCTACGAGGATCGATCCCGGCTCCGCCGCTTGCTCTAGACGGGCGGCAACGTTCACTGGATCTCCCGTGACCAGTAGATCTTGACCGGGCGACCCGGCGGCGAGAACCCCACCCGTGTTGACGCCGATGCGGATCGCGAGGTCGTGGCCACCTTCACCGTTCCAGACGGCAAGGCGCGCGAGCATGCGGCGCGCCGCGCGGACCGCGCGCTGGGGATCGTCCTCGTGCGCCAGGGGGACGCCGAAAACGGCCATCACGGCGTCGCCTATGTACTTCTCGATGGTCCCACCTTCGGCGGTTATCTCCTGGGCCATCGCCGTGAAGAAGCCGGCCATGAGCTCCCGGGCATCTTCGGGATCCAAGATCTCCGCACGCTGAGTCGACCCCACTACATCTGCGAACAGGACCGTGGCGAGCTTTCGTGACTCCGTCGGAGCAACAGCCGTTCCGATGCTGGTTCCACACGACCCGCAGAACCTCGCTCCGGGCACCACCTCTGCGCCACAGTTGGGGCAGGGAACACCGAGCTGAGCCCCGCAGGCCATACAGAAACGTGACGCTTCAGGGTTCTCGTGGCCGCAAGACGAGCAGATCACCATGGGGGTAATCGTCGCGTGGCGGGACCAAGCGTGCACGGGGTTCCTAGCGGCACCAGGGTTTCCGTCCCCTTTGTCACAACGGTCGCCTCCTTCCCGGGCTGGATGGCGCTCAGTTCCCGAGGAGCTGCGCCCACAACGAGATTGATGGTTCGCGTGACCTGTCAGGATGCCCGGAGGGCTCGACCGGCACGTTCGCTCATATTGGAGATGTCATCTGTCGACAGGCGCGGCTGGGCCTTCCGAATCAACTTCCGTAGTCCTCGAGGACCCACTACATGCACGCCTTGCACTTTCGCCCATTGGACCTGCGATCCATGGATACAAAGGACTGGAGTCACGTCAATAGAGAGTGACGTCAACCTATCCGCGAGTGCTTCCTGCACCGCTACTGCCTCGCCCCAGGTCTGTTCAAGAACCGAGGTCTTTCGGCGACCGCCGACAAACAGCTCCTCACCGCGGACCTTCACCTCCCCGGCGTAATTCTTCGTCTCGACAACAAACACGCCACCCGGACCGATAGCGACATGATCGATGTTCCTCTTGGATCCAGGAATCTTCCTATCGTGCAGGATCACGTAGCCATCGAGTCCGTCCAGCGGACGCCCGGTTAGTCGCTCGCCTTCGGCACCCTTACCGTAGGCGGCGGTGCTAGGGCTGGGCTGCCATATTTTCATCGCAAGCACCAAGGCGATGAGGACGCCGGCGAGAAGCCCAAGACTCCCGACAAACTTCTGAGTGAGCATCCCGCCCGCAATTCCCA
>JAXDJP010000074.1:0-4262 GCA_034665645.1 Actinomycetota bacterium
CCTTTAGCTCTTCCATGCTTGCCTCCTTCGCCATCCTTGCAAGCGATATTACATGATTACATCATTACACCTCACTAGCTCCCCAGGGTCGGAAAGGCTGGTCTCAGAAGTGCTTGACTTGCTGGCACCGCAGTGCCGCTCCGCCGGGAGTTGCAGTTATTCGATAACGACGAGGGTTTCGCCCGCGGGGGCGGTGGTGCCTTCGGTTACGAGAACCTCAGAGACGGTTCCGGCCTTCGTTGCCGCGATGACGGTCTCCATCTTCATCGCCTCGAGGACCACGAGCGCCTCACCCTGTTCGACCGCTTGTCCCGGCTTCACCAGAACCTTAAGGACCGTTCCTTGCATGGGGGCGACGAGTTCGCCGCCGCCGGCCGCGCCGTGGACCGCTGCAGGAGCCGACGCAGACATCGACGGGTGCCACAGCCGGACCGGCTTTCCCTCGACGTAGAGGACGTCTTCAGCTGCTTCGACGGAAACAGCTTGCAGAGCGTCGAGGACGCCGCCTTCTTCCACGGTCCGCGTGGTGTGAGTGCCTTCCTTGAAAGAAGGTTCGTCGAGCAGGAGCAGGTGGGCGGGGATCGTGGTCGCGACGCCCCCGACCTCGTACGCCTCCAAGGCGTCGATCATCCGCCGGCGCGCCTGTTCGCGGTCATCGCCGTGCGTGATCACCTTCGCGATCAGCGAGTCGTAAGCGCCGGGGATCTCGTCACCCTCCCGATAACCACCGTCGACTCGCACCCCGGGACCGGAAGGTTCGCGGTACCGAGAAAGTCGCCCGGGGGTGGGCGCGAAACCGAGCGTCGGATCCTCGGCGTTGATGCGGCACTCGATAGCGTGACCGTCGAATGAAACGTCGTCCTGGGAGAACCGGAGGCTCTCCCCCGCCGCGATACGCAGTTGGCACGCCACGAGGTCGAGGCCCGTCACCGCTTCCGTCACGGTGTGCTCGACCTGGAGACGAGCGTTCACCTCGAGGAAGTAGAAGTCGCCGTGTTCGTCGGCAAGCATCTCTACCGTGCCGGCGTTGACGTAACCGCACGCCTTCGCGAGAGCGACGGCGGCGGCACCCATCTCGTGGGCGCGTTCGGCGAAGCGAGGCGGCGGCGATTCTTCGATCAGCTTCTGATGGCGACGCTGCAACGAGCAATCCCTCACTCCGAGCCACAGCGCGTGATCTGGTGACGGAGCCAGGATCTGCACTTCTAGATGTTTGGGCGAGGGTATGTAGCGCTCAACGAAGAGATCGGTCGAACCGAAGTAAGCCTCCGCCTCGCGTCTCGCCGAAGCGAACGCTTCGTCGACCTCTCGTGGGTTGTGAGCGACCTTGAGACCTCGTCCACCGCCACCTCCGGCCGCCTTGATGGCGAGGGGATAACCGTGCTCGACGCCGAACAAGATGACCTGCTCGGGATCGCGTAACGGGTCTGTCGTTCCGGGGACAACGGGGACACCTGCCTCGATAGCGAGACGACGAGCGCTGATCTTGTCGCCGATAGCGCGGGTCGCTTCGGCGGGAGGGCCGATCCACACCAGCCCCGCGTTGGCGACGGCCTCGGCGAAGTCAGCGTTCTCGGAAAGGAAGCCGTAGCCGGGGTGGATCGCTTCCGCCCCCATCTCTTTCGCGGCGGCGAGGATCGCGTCTACGTTCAGGTACGTGTCGGTCGGCGACACGCCGGGAAGGTGCACCGCCTCGTCCATCGACTGCACATGAAGCGCCTTTTCGTCGACGTCCGAGTACACGGCAACGGTGTCCACGCGGAGCTCGCGGCACGTTCGGGCGACGCGCGTCGCTATCTCGCCTCGGTTCGCGATGAGGATCTTCGAGAACATCTAGCTCGTCTCCACCTTGCCCGCCACTTTCCAGCGAGGACCTGCGGCAAGGACCTTCGACGGCAGCCTTCCCTCGATGAGCCTTTGGGCAAGTCGTCCTGCATCCAGCAGGGCCTCGAGGTCCACGCCCGTATCGATCCTCATGTCGGTGAGCATGTGCACGAGATCCTCCGTTGAAACGTTGCCGGTTGCCCCAGCAGCGTAAGGGCTGCCTCCCATGCCGCCGATCGAGGAATCGAAATAGTCGATGCCCAGCTCGAGCGCCGTCACCACGTTCGCAAGGCCGGTCCCCCTCGTGTCGTGGAAATGCATGTTGATCTCGAGGTCCGGCAGCGCGTCGCGCAACGCCGTAACTACTTCTCGCACACCCCGTGGCGTCGCCATGCCGGTGGTGTCGCCGAAGGAGATCGACGAGATCCCTTGGTCCATCATCGCTCGCGCCGTCTCGACCACTTTCGAAGGAGCAACGTCTCCCTCGTAAGGGTCGCCGAAAGTGGTGGAGAGAGTTCCTTCGACGGGGATGCCGGCAGAACGCCCAATCTCGACGACCTCTGCCACGTCCTTCAGCGATTCCGTAACGGTCTTGCGCACATTCTTCAGGTTGTACGAGTCAGTCACGGCGATGAACACCTGCATGCCGTCGACCCCGACCTCCGCAGCGGTCTCCGCACCGCGGCGGTTCGGCACGAGCGCCGAGTAGAAGACGTCGGGGTTGCGCTCGATCCCATCCCACACGTCCCTCGCGTCGGCCATCTGCGGGATCGCTTTAGGTGACACGAACGAGACCGCTTCGATGTAGCGGAGGCCCGTTCGAGACAGCGCGTCGATCAGATCGATCTTGTCGCCTGTTGCGATCTCGGCCCGCTCGCTCTGGATCCCATCGCGCGGCCCTACCTCGCGGATCCGCACCGACGGCGGATAGCTCACCTGTTGTTCCAGTTGGGCTCGCGTTTCTCGTTGAAGGCTTTGATCCCCTCGTTCCGGTCCTCGCTGACGATCACGGCCCGCCACTCTTCGTCCTCGAGCTCGATGCCGGCGTCCAGCGGAAGTCCGATCGCTCCGTCGATAGCTCGCTTCGCGGCGCGCACCGCCACCGGCGAGGACTTGCATATGTCGAGAGCGAATTCCATGGTGGAGCTGTCGAGTTCTTCGGGAGCCGCGACCTCGGCAACAAGTCCCAACTGTTGGGCGTAGCCGGCATCTATGCGGCGACCTCGAAAGATCAGTTCCTTGGCGCGCGACGTTCCCAGCTTGCGCGTCAGCAATTGGGTTCCCCCACCCGCCGGTAACAATCCCACGCGTGCCTCTGGAAGGCCGAGCAGAGTGCCTTCTGCCGCGACGATCAGGTCGCAGGAAAGGGCGAGTTCGAAGCCACCGCCGAGAGCGAACCCGAACACCGACGCGATCGTCGGCTGCGGAGTCCTGCGGATCGCCTCGAACAAACCGCGGATCTGTTTGCGGTTCTCGTAGAAATCCTCGAGCTCGAACCGCGAGCGTTCCTTGAGATCTGCCCCCACGCAGAAAGCCTTATCTCCTTCGGCCCGCAAGATCACCGTCCACACCGAGCCGTCCCGAGACACCTCGCGGAAAGCCGACGCGATCTCGTCGGCCATCACACCGGAGATGGCGTTGAGAGCCTCGGGGCGCTCGAGGGATATGACCCCCACTGGGCCCGACGATCGGAAAGAGACGAAGCGGCTCAAACGGGAGGCACCCCATGGCGGCGATCGCTGAAATGCCTGTCCTTACGCTCCGCGGCATCGAGTCGGCGGATCAACTCGTCGCGTAGATCGTCCGCATGAACGACTGCGTCGACCACGTTCTCCGAGGCGAGGTGATAGATATCGATGTCTTCTTCGTATTCGGCTCGCCGATCGGCGACGAAACGCGCTCTCTCAGCCGGATCCTCGATCGCCATGATCTTGTTGAAATACACCGCGTTGACCGCCGGCTCGGGACCCATGACCGCGATGCGCGCGCTCGGAAGCGCGATCGTTGCATCCGGCTCGAAACCGGGCCCGGCCATCGCGTACAAGCCGGCTCCGTATGCCTTGCGGACAACAACACAAAACTTGGGAACGGTCGCTTCGGAAACCGCCGTGATGAGCTTCGCTCCGTGCCGGATGATGCCCTGACGTTCGACCGCCGTTCCGATCATGAAGCCCGGGACGTCCGACAGAAAGACGAGCGGGATGTTGAACGCATCGCAAAGCCAGATGAATCGCGCCACCTTGTCCGAAGAGTCGACGAACAGCACGCCACCCTTCTGAGCTGGTTGGTTGGCAACTATGCCCACGGCGCGACCGTCCATACGGCCGAGGCCTGTGATGACCTCGCGAGCGAACTCGGGCTTGATCTCGAAGAAAGAACCTTCGTCGACGAGCCCCGCCGTGAACGCATACATGTCGAAGGCCTGACTCTCGTCGTCG
>JAXDJP010000075.1:0-5090 GCA_034665645.1 Actinomycetota bacterium
CTCCCCGGATTCATATTCAGGCTGCAACAGGATGTCGATCGCCATGGGTACGAAGGTCTATCCATGAATATGCAACGGATCGACGTCGTCGATCCCGACGAGCTTTATGCGGGCCCGGGTCTCGACTGCTCAAAGGACCAAGTCAGGCACGAGGTATCGGTCAGAACCCCGTCTCCGGAGGGAGACCCGCGCGTCCTGGTCCGCACTTTCTTTGGAGCGCGACTCGAGGCGGCGGACGAAGTGCGATGGCCCGGCTACCCCGACGCTCGAGCCGAAAAGGTCATTGTTCAGCGCGACGGGCAGACGGTTGCGTCCGTCGAATACGGGTTCGACGACTCCGGCGGTGTGATCTTCGAGGACATCGCATTGTGCTCCGACGCCTTCCGGGGCGATGATGGAGCCGAGGAATAGAAGAGGTGGCCTGATAGAAGGTGGGGCCCGTCCCGAGGAGGTTGCCGTGGACCAGATCTTTTGCCCGCAGTGCAGATTGGAGCAGCCCTCGGATCATCGCTATTGCCTGCGATGCGGCGCCGACATACCGCTACACCTGCTCGGCCCCGACAAACCGGCAAAGAGTTTCCGTTTCTTCGCCGGGGTGAAAGTCAGCGACGGGGATCCCGACGTGGGGTTCCTGAGGGTGTCGGTCTACCGGAAGGATCAGACGTTCACCACTCGGGAAGGCTCCGTCACGATCCCCGGCCATCACGTGAGGTTCAGTGTGTGGGATGAGGATCAGGCGAAGTGCGTCATATCGGTTCCGGAGACGGAGGCTCGCGACTTGGCGGCCTATCTGGTTGCCGAGTTGGGCACTTTAGTCACCGCTCCGTAGTCGCTGGCTCCAGCCTCAAAACCGCGAAAAAGCCCAGCTTTTGAGTGGGTTCCGGGAATCGAAGTTACACGCACGTCGTTTAGGGTGAGTACATGCCCACAACCGCCGATCAGGGGGCCCAAGGACGGCTGGTCGTCAGGGGCGCCCGCGAGCACAACCTCAAAAACGTAAGCATCGAGCTCCCTCGCGACGCCCTGATCGTCTTCACGGGCATCTCGGGCTCGGGTAAGTCCTCCCTTGCCTTCGACACGATCTACGCCGAGGGCCAGCGTCGTTACGTCGAGTCCCTCTCCTCGTATGCCCGCCAGTTCCTGGGGCAGATGGACAAGCCGGAGGTCGACTTCATCGAAGGCCTGTCTCCCGCCATCTCGATCGACCAGAAATCGGCCCCCAAGAACCCTCGGTCGACCGTCGGAACCATCACGGAGATCTACGACTACCTCCGCCTCCTATACGCGCGCATCGGCCGTCCGCACTGCTACAACTGCGGCCGTCCCGTGGCGCGCCAAACGCCGGAGCAGATCGTGGACCAGATCCTGGCCCTGCCGCAGGGAACGAAGTTCCAGGTGTTGGCCCCTATCGTGCGGGCTCGCAAGGGCGAGTTCACCAATCTCTTCGACGATCTATCGCGACGAGGATTCGTCAGAGCCCGCATCGACGGCGAGGTCCGCGAGCTCAGCGAGAAGATCCGCCTCGATCGTTATTTCCAGCACGACATCGATGTGGTCGTCGACCGCCTCGTCTTGAAGGAGGGGATCGAGAGCCGTCTCACCGACTCGATCGAGACCGCTCTGAAGCTCGCCGAAGGGACGGCTGCGATCGATGTCGTCGACGACCCGGCCGAAGAGATCATGTTCAGTCAACACTTCGCGTGTCTGGTCTGTGGGATCTCGTTCGACGAGTTGGCGCCGCGCAACTTCTCATTCAACTCACCGTACGGAGCGTGCGATCACTGCGATGGACTCGGAACGCATCTCGAGGTCGACGAGGAACTCGTCATTCACGAAGATCTCAGCATCGACGAGGGCGCGATCGCTCCGTGGTCCGGCCGGTCGCTCGAATACTTCGATCGTCTTTTGGACTCGGCCGCTGCGACGTTCAAGTTCAAGACCAACGTCCCCTTCAAGAAGCTGTCCAAGAAGTCGCGCGACATCATCTTGCATGGAGCGCCGGACGAGCAGATCCATGTGCGCTACAAGAACCGCTTCAACCGGATCCGTTCGTACTGGACCGAGTTCGAAGGCGTGATCTCGTGGCTCGAGCGGAGGTACAACGACACCGACTCGGACCACGCGCGCGAGCGTTACGAGCAGTATTTCCGAGAGGTGCCTTGTCCCGAGTGTCACGGCGCGCGGCTGCGACCAGAATCATTGGCGGTCACGCTCGGGAATCTCAATATCCACGAGCTGACATCGTTGCCCATCGGCGAGACCGACAAGTTCATGCGGCAGCTAGAACTGAACGACCGAGAGACGGTGATCGCGGAACGCGTCCTGAAGGAGATCCACGCACGTCTTGGATTCCTCCTCGATGTCGGACTGGACTATCTGACCCTGGCGAGAGGGTCGGCGACGCTCGCCGGCGGCGAGGCACAACGGATCCGGCTGGCGACGCAGATCGGTTCTGGATTGGTGGGCGTTCTCTACGTGCTCGATGAGCCCTCCATCGGGTTGCACCAGCGCGACAACAGAAGGCTTATCGACACGCTGATCCGACTCCGCGACCTAGGGAACACGTTGATCGTCGTCGAGCACGACGAGGACACGATCCGAACGGCGGATCACATCGTCGATATCGGACCGGGAGCCGGCCATCACGGGGGCGCGGTCGTCTACGAGGGCCCTTTCAAGGGACTCGTTAAGGATCGAGACTCACTCACCGGCGATTACCTTTCCGGGCGACGTTCGATCGAGATCCCGAGTGCCCGACGGAAGCCCGGAAAAGGGGAGTTGGTCGTCAGGGGAGCTCGCCAACACAACCTGCAGAACGTCGATGTCGCGTTCCCGCTCGGCAGTTTCGTGGCGGTGACCGGAGTCTCCGGTTCGGGAAAGTCGACGCTGGTTAACGAGGTTCTTTATCGGGCGGTCAACCAGACCCTGAATCGCAACAGCCGGTTGGTGCCCGGCAAGCACAAGAAGGTCGAGGGCCTCGACCTCATCGACAAGGTCATCGACATCGACCAGTCCCCGATCGGTCGTACCCCACGCTCGAACGCAGCCACTTACACCGGGGTTTTCGACCACGTTCGAAAACTCTTCGCCAAGACACAGGACGCCAAGAGGCGCGGCTATCAACCGGGCCGGTTCTCGTTCAACGTGCGCGGAGGACGCTGCGAGGCGTGTGCGGGGGACGGAACGATCAAGATCGAGATGCACTTCCTGCCGGACGTTTACGTGCCCTGCGAGGTCTGCAAAGGAAAGCGTTACAACCGCGAGACTCTGCAGGTTCAGTTCAAGGGCAAGAACATCGCCGACGTCCTCGAGATGAGCGTTGCGGAAGCCGCCGAGTTCTTCTCGGCGATCCCCCCGATCGCGCGCCACATGGAGACACTGCGCGACGTGGGGCTCGGCTACATCAAACTCGGCCAACCTGCCCCGACGCTCTCCGGTGGAGAGGCGCAGCGCGTGAAGCTATCGACCGAATTGGCGAAGAGATCCACGGGGCGAACGCTGTACATCCTCGACGAGCCAACGACCGGTCTTCACTTTGAAGACGTAAACAAGCTGCTGGGTGTCCTGCACCGACTCGTAGACGCGGGCAACACCGTCGTGGTCATCGAGCACAACCTCGACGTCATCAAGACCGCCGACCACGTGATCGACCTAGGGCCGGAAGGTGGTGCGGGAGGTGGATCGGTGGTGGCCACCGGGACTCCGGAGGAAATCGCAGCGATCTCCCGTTCCTACACGGGGCAGTTCCTTCGTCCGCTTCTGGAGAAGAGGGCGCGCGCTCCACGAGCTGGATCTAAGAAGAAGTCTGAGGTCGCCGCTGCAAGTCGTCACAGGGATCGGGTCAGCGTCAATCGCTAGTCGGCCACTTGATCCGGATCGGGATCGGCTTTTCCTTGGAGCCTTTGCGCCCGTGCACGTTCAGCACGTGGGGACCCTCAAAGACGTCCCGGGGTTGCCACCCTCAACGAATAAGACCGTTACGTAGAGGTAACCGTTCTTGCGGACGACACCCACGCCCATGTAGTCCGATCCTGCGGTGAGGATGTTTTCGCGGTGGGTGGGGGACGCCATGAACTCCGTCTGCAGCCGAGTGATGTCGTACGTGGGGTCGGCGTTGATCACCTGCGCGCTTCCGACGTTCTCGTGAACGACGGTCCAGTTTCCCGTGATGAGGGACTCGAACTGGGCCCCCTTGGTGTGGAACGCATAGCCGGCCTTCGCCATCTGCTGGGAGTGCAGCCGTGCGACCTTGGAAAGCTCTTGGTCGAGGGGGAGTCGCGCCCGGCCGTGGTTCTGGCGAGATGTGTTGGTTTCCCGTTTCATGGCACCTTCTGTGTTGTAGAGGCTCCAACAAGAGGTGGTAGCTGCGAGGGCCGGAAGCGCCGGCAGAGAGAGCGCCGTGAGGGTCGCCGAGAGCGTTGCGACTGCAAGGATCTTCGTCAGTTTCATAGCCGCCCCTTAGTCCTTTTGGACCGCCCTTTCGGGAACTTTCGTGACTACTATCGCCACGCGGCTGTGACTACTAAACCTTCCGAAGTAGTCATTTCAAAAGTAGTCAGAAATGACTAGTTAAACGAGGTGGGCAAACCGTTCAAGTCGGTGTTTTTCCGGCCCCGTCACGCGGACATCTCGATGTCGCCTTCCGGAGCGCTGTCGCGCGAACGCATGCGGTCGGACGACCGGAACGTTTAAGAGGGCTACAGGAGAAGTGGTCGGTACTGGGATCGAACCAGTGACCTCTCCGGTGTGAACGGAGCGCTCTCCCGCTGAGCTAACCGACCGAACGCCAGGATCTTATATGCGGGTCGCTTCGGAATGAAGCGGGACATTGGGGACAAGTCACCCGAAATACTGAGGCATGTACGTAGAAACTACGTACTTCGCTCTATTTGTTTGGGCGCGGGTGCTTCCTAAGGTGATGCATGGGTGTATCGGCTGGAATAGGCATCGACTTTAGGAGGGAAGCGTATGAAGCACAGTTCGAGAGTGCGGCTCTTTTCGATCTTCACCGTGATGTTGGTCGGGGCTTCCCTTCTCGGCCTCTTCGCGACCTCCGCCTACGCGCAAACCGGTACTACCAAGATGCTCAT
>JAXDJP010000076.1:0-3683 GCA_034665645.1 Actinomycetota bacterium
CGCGCCGTAGCTTTGCAAGGGGAGGACGTACCGCGGCGTATGTCAGCGCGGGCTGCTACGTCCTGGCATCTCTCATCTTCATCCTCATCACGAAGGAGTTGCTCGGGCCCGAGGACAAAGGCGCGGCCGCGGGGTCGAGCGCACTGCAGAACCTGGGTGCGTTCTTTCGTTTCGTGCACGATCGCTGGCCCTACGACTTGATAATCAGTGTCCTGTTCAGCGTTGGCATCCTGGCGCTGATACCGCTGGGCATCTCTCTCCGCGAACTCGCAGGTCGCCGGACGCTTCGCAACGATCTGATGGCGGCGACCCTGACGGCCGGCGCGGTCCTCGGGGCCGCGAGCCAGATGTTGATCCTGGCTGGTCGCGATCTCGTTGCGCACGAAGGGGTCTGCGCGTGCAAGAACGCTCTCCTCGAGATGGCTTCTCTGAATGCGAGCCGCATCGGCATCGAAGAATACGGAGGAAAGTGGCTCGGACTCGCGTTCTTCGTGTTGGTCGGGATCGGCGTCTACCTCGCCAGTCTCGACGCAGGCAGGTGGCTTTCGTTCGACTCTCGGTGGGTGCAACTTGGGATGGTGGTCGCGGGCCTCTATCTGGTCGGTGTCGTTGCGTCGCTGTTCGGTATGCAGGGTCTGTTCGAGCTCGTCGTCGGGATCGGCGGGGGGATCCTTGCCCCCGCATGGGCGTTCTGGCTCGGCAAACAGTTGCCGGTAGGCGACTCGGTGGGCAGTGGAGCGGTGAGCGCGGCTCCCTAGGAGCGCGGCAGCGGGGGTTCCACGAGACAGGACGAACCCATGCCGAGTTGCCACAGTCCGGCGCGGTCTCCCGGTCCCCACAACGCGGGACGCACGCCGATCAAAGGATTCATAACGGACGATGGATCGTCGACGTGCGCGAGCCCCACGACGTGCCCGACTTCGTGGAGGATCGCCTGTCCCCAGGTCTGCCCCCCGAACCCTGCTTGGAGATCGGCGGTGGCGTCGAGCGTCACCGTTCCGGTAGTGAATACCGCTTCGCCCCTGTCGTTGAAGGCGTGATCGCTCCCCCCCAAACCGATGGTCGTCGTGTTGGCGGTGGCGGTGCCGCCGGGGGTGGCCAAGGGGGTTGTCACCCAGTCGAACAGGACGGGCGCCCACTTCTCTCCATAGCGCGCGGGCTGATACGGAGCTCGCTCCGGGCTCGAGACCTCGTCGGTCGGGCCGTCGTAAACGAAGTTGAGTCCGCTGACCTCGGCGGTCCGCGCTAAAGCGGTTTGCACGTCTTCGAGGCCTCCCGCAGGAGCGCGGCTCGCATTGACCACGTAGTGGATGGCCTCGCACGGGTTGTACCGCGTGGGTCGTCCCGTCGCTTCGTCCACCGATACGAATCGGAAACCACGAGGGTCCAGCGGACCTTCGACCGTGACGCCGCCTTGCGGGGGCAGCGCGGCCCGTCCGATCACCGCGGTTGCGACGATCGCCAATAGCGCAAGTCCCAAAAGCCTCACGGCAAGTGGGATCCGGCCCCGGGCGGGCGCTGATCGGATTCGTTCCGCAGAGATACCCATATGAGACATGTCGGCGCGCAGGAGCTCGGCATTGAGCAGGACCGTCCCCCTTGACGGCCTCCTCCCACGCGCCAAGATGCACGTATGAGGGAAGTCATCAGCGATCGGCGCCGCTTCCGCCTCATCTCTTTCTCGATCGCCGCGGCGTGTGGTCTCCTCCTGTGGGGCATCTCGCCGTTCGTGGGCGGCGACCGCCTTTCGCCGACGGAGACGACCGTGTTCCGCTGGTTCAACGACCTTCCCGGCTTCCTCTACCGTCCCCTGTGGCCCTTCATGCAGTTGGGAAATTTCGTGGTGATCCCCGCCGCGGTGGTCGTTGCTCTTCTGTTCAGGAAATGGTGGTTGGCCGCAGGGATCGCCGCCCTTGGTCTCGGCAAGCTGTATCTCGGCCGGGTGGTCAAGACCTTGGTCGTGAGGCACCGCCCCGAGGTTCTGCTATCCGGCGTCGCGGCGCGCGATGACTCGGGAGTCGGACAGGCGTTCGTCTCTGGTCACGTCGTCGTCGCGGTTGGGTTGGCTACGTTGATCCACCCCTACCTCTCTCCTCGATGGCGGGCCGTCGCATGGACGCTGGCAGGGCTCGTCGCGTTCGGTCGCCTGTACGTCGGGGCGCACTTTCCTCTCGATGTCGTTGGGGGAGCTGCCCTGGGGGCGGGTATCGCGTGCGTCGTGCATACCGTCCTCGGGCCTCCACACGCGGTACGGCGCGAGAGAACCGCACCGGAAACCAAGGACGCGGTCCCCGAACCGTAGATCCTGAGGTGTCGACGGACGGCCCTCCACGTCTGCGAGCATGGGCGGATGGGCTTTATCGACGACTCCAGTTCTCTCGGGGAATGGGCCGGTCAGACGTACCGCATCTACGACGCCGGCTCCGGGCCGGCCGTCGTCGTCCTGCATGGGTGGGGGGGCCGCATCGAATCGATGGCTCCCGTCTTGCGATGTCTGGGGTCGTCGTTCCGCACTATCGCTCTCGATCTCCCAGGTTTCGGTGGCTCACCTGTTCCAAGAGATCCCTGGGACACGAACGGGTACGCGGCCTTCGTGGCGGGCGTGATGGCACAGTTAGAGGTCCAATCCGCCGACTTCGTGGGCCATTCGTACGGAGCGAAGACGTCCTTGTATCTAGCTGCGACGCAACCTCGTCTCGTGAAGAGACTGATCCTCGTGTCCTCGTCGGGCCTTCGAACTCCTCCCAATGCCAAGGTCCGGTTCAAGAGACTCGTGTCGCGCACGGGTCATGCCGCCGGCCGCCTCGGCCCCCCGGGAGATCCCTGCAGAAGTCGCTCTACCGCCGCATCGCCTCGAAGGATTACCAGGATGCCGGCGCGCTGAGGCCGACTCTGGTGAAGGTCGTCAACGAAGATCTCAAGGATCTGCTGCCTCGGGTGCGAGCCTCGACCCTTTTGGTGTGGGGGAGCCGTGACGAGTCGGTTCCTCTGCGGCACGCTCGGATGATGGAGGAAGGGATCCCCGATGCGGGCCTGGTGATCTTCGAAGGTGCCGGCCATTTCCCCTATCTGGACCAGCAGGAGCGGTTCTGTCGGGTGGCTCGTTCGTTCCTATCGACGGAACCGACCTGATGGTGCGACCCGAGCCGTTCGCGGGATATTCGTGGGTGCTGCGAACGATCATCTATGTCCTTGTTCCGGCATTCACGGCTTGGCAATACGTTCGACTGAGGCGCGCCTTCCACGTGTTCCAACTCGAGAGCTACAAACGGCCGTGGTTCCGGCAGTGGTGCGCTGCCGAGCCGCGACGTCGCTTGTTCCTCCAGTCGCTGGAAGGGAACAAGAAGCCGCTCGTGATGACTGGACGCGCCAAGCGGACGATCGTCCTCGCGACCTTCTTGACGTTGTCCGGCATCTTGGTCCCGTCCGGGCTGGTGCACATCAACTTCGGCACTCCATTCGATCTCCTCACGTGCGCCGCGCTGTTCGCTGCGTTCTTCTTTGGAGTCCCCGAACTTCTTCTCGCATCCGACGCACTTCTCACTCCCGTGCAGCGCGCTATCAATGGACGTTTCCTGCGCGCTGCCGAACTGAAACTCCGTGACGTGCACCCGGTGGTCGTGGGAGTGACCGGCTCATTCGGCAAGACGTCCACGAAACGCGCCATCGAAACGATCGTCGGA
>JAXDJP010000077.1:0-3108 GCA_034665645.1 Actinomycetota bacterium
CGATGGCCGAGGTTCTGATGCGAGAGGCATCCAGCCGCCACAACGACGCCATCGAGGCAACGTCGTCGGGAACGTGGGCGATCGACGGCGAGCCGGCTACCGACGGAGCGATCGTTGCCATGCGGGCTCGGGGGATCGACCTCACGCTTCATCGGTCCCGGCCCTTCACTGCCGAGGAAGGGCGTGGAGCGGACCTCATCATCGCGATGACGAGCGTTCACCTGAGGGAGATCGAAGCTGCGCTTCCCGGCAGCTCGTCCAAGACCCGCTTGATAAAGGAGCTTAGCGAGCTGCGAGCGGAAGGACCGGCTCCCGCCACTGGGCCCGCTCGGCTGGCCGCGCTGCTCGATGCTCCCCGGCCCCCGTGGGTGCGCAGGCTCGATCTGGACGATCCGATGGGTCTTCCGTTCTATGCCTACGAGCGGGCTGCGGCCGAGCTGGAGGCGGGCATCGACTCGCTCCTCAGGCATCTGACGTGAAGTCCCCGCCACGTTCTAGGGCGAGACTTATGCTGGCCGCGTGAGGATCGTCTTGGGCTCGGATCACGCCGGTTACGAACTGAAGACCGCCGTGGCCAAGCATCTCGGCTCGGCGGGTCACGAGGTGCTCGACCTGGGCACCGATTCAGAGGCACCCGTCGATTACCCGGCGTTCTGCGCATCTGTCGGCCGAGCCGTAGTGCGCGGAGACGCGGACCGGGGGATCGTTATGGGAGGCAGCGGCCAGGGCGAGCAGATCGCGGCCAACAAGGTTCATGGGGTGCGCGCCGCGCTCTGCACTACGGAGTTTCACGCTCGCCTGGCTCGCGAGCACAACGATGCGAACGTGCTCGCGCTGGGCGGTCGCATCACCGCCGAGACCTTCGCTCTGGCGATCGTCGACGCTTTCTTAGAAACGAAGTTTGAGGGCGGGCGGCACTCACGCCGCGTGGATCAGATCAGCGAGATCGAAAAAGAGGAGTGTGCGAGATGAGCAATCCTGGATGGGCAGACTGGGCCGCCGTCGAGAAGATCGATCCCCAGGTCGCCGAGGCGATCCTTGACGAGGTTCATCGCGAGAACTCGAAAGTAGAGCTGATCGCGTCGGAGAACTTCTCGTCCCCCGCGGTCCTTGCGGCCCTCGGCACGCCACTAACGAATAAGTACGCCGAGGGCTACCCCGGCAAGCGCTACTACGGCGGTTGCGAGTTCGTGGACGTCGTGGAGAACCTCGCCATCGACCGTGCGAAGGCATTGTTCGGTGCAGAGCACGTCAACGTGCAACCCCATTCGGGTGCGTCGGCGAACGCAGCCGCCTTCTTCGCTTTCCTCGATCCCGGTGACACCTTCATGGGGATGGAGCTCGCACACGGAGGTCACCTAACGCACGGCTCGCACGTCAATTTCACCGGCAAGATGTTCAAGATCGTTTCTTACGGAGTCCGCAAGGAGGACGAGCGCATAGACCTCGACGAGGTCCGCGACATCGCCAAGCGCGAGCGGCCCAAGTTGATCGTCGCGGGCGCCACTGCGTACTCTCGTATCTGGGACTTCGCCGGCTTCCGCTCGATCGCGGACGAGGTCGGGGCGATATTCGTCGTCGACGCGGCTCACTTCATCGGATTGGTCGCCGGCGGAGCGCACCCGAACCCCGTCGAGCACGCGGACGTCGTCACCGCGACGACACACAAGACTTTGAGGGGGCCGCGTGGAGCGATGATCCTCTGTCGGGAGGAGCACGCGAAGGCGATCGACAAGAGCGTCTTCCCCGGTTGGCAGGGCGGTCCCTTGATGCACTCCATCGCGGCGAAGGCCGTTGCGTTCGCGGAAGCGGCTGAGGACGGTTTCCGCGCCTACGCCGGCCAGGTCGTCAAGAACGCGCAAGCGATGGCGGAAACCCTGACTGAGGAGGGCCTTCGGATCGTGTCGGGCGGTACGGACAACCACCTGATGCTGGTCGACCTGCGACCGGTAGGTCTCACCGGCAAAGAGGCCGAGGCGAGACTCGACGAGGTCGGGATCACACTGAACAAGAACGCGATCCCCTACGACCCCGAGAAACCGTTCATCGCCTCGGGTGTGCGTATAGGAACCCCTGCGATCACCACGTGTGGGATGAAGGAGGACGAGAGCCGGCAGATCGCCAAGTTGATCGTTAGCGCCCTGAAGGACACCTCGGACGACACCAAAGCCAGCATCAAGAACGACGTCCGTGACCTGACGTCGCGGTTCCGCCCTTACCCGGACGTTCAGTAGCTAGATCTGATGGTTCCCTACCTACTCGTCGGCTTGGTCGCGACGGTGGTCACGTTCGTCGCGACCCCGATCGTCGTATGGCTTTCTCGGCGGGTGGGGGCGATCGATCAGCCGAACGACCGGAAGGTTCACGCAAATCCAACGCCGACCCTCGGGGGGGCCGCGATCTTCCTGGGAATCATGGTGGCGGGCGGGATCGCGTATTCGATGAAGGAGTTCCACGACCTGTTCACCGCGTCCTCGCAACTGCTGGGGATCGCGGCCGGAGCTGTGGTCATCTTCGCGCTGGGAGCCGTCGACGACTTCAAGGCGCTTCCGGCTCCCGTGAAACTGGCCGGACAGACGTTCGCTGCCGGGATCGTCTTTCTCGCGGGAGTGAAGATGCAGTACCTGCTCCTACCGAACCAGCAGGTGTCGCTCAGCGACGACGTCTCCGCTTTGCTAACGGTCTTCTGGTTGGTCTCGATGATGAACGCGGTGAACCTCGTCGATGGGCTGGACGGTCTCGCTGCCGGCATCGTCGCGATAGCTGCGGCAGCGTTTTTCGTTTACAGCTTCCAACTCGTTGAGACCGGGTACATCGCCCCCTCGCCGGCCCCGCTCGTCTCGATCGCGATCGTGGGCGCGTGCCTTGGCTTCCTGCGCTACAACTTCCATCCGGCGCGGATCTTTATGGGGGATTCGGGGAGCATGCTGCTCGGTCTCGTGCTCGGGGCGTCGACCGTCAGCGGGATCGGGACGGCGGGTACGACCGTTCCTTCAACGTCCGGCGCGTTCCTGGCGTACGTTCCGCTCTTGATACCGCTGACCGTCCTCGCCGTTCCTCTGCTCGATGCCGCGCTCGCGATCGTGCGGAGAGCGCGCAAGAGGAAGA
>JAXDJP010000078.1:0-2794 GCA_034665645.1 Actinomycetota bacterium
GCTCCCGGAGATGTCGTGATCGGGGCAGATTCTCACTCATGCACCTACGGAGCGTTCGGATGTTTTTCCACCGGCGTTGGCTCGACCGACCTGGCGGCGGTATGGGCGACCGGGGAGATCTGGCTGCGGGTCCCAGCGTCAATGAAGATCGTTTACAACGGTCGTCCGGCCCCCTGGATCGTGGGCAAGGACATGATCCTTGCCGTGATCGCAACGATCGGGGACGACGGCGCGGCCTACATGGCTATGGAGCACACCGGCGAAGCCATCGCACACCTATCGATGGATTCGAGGTCAACGCTTGCGAACATGGCGATCGAGGCAGGCGCTAAATCCGGCATCGTGCCTCCCGATGCCGCCACCGAGACCTACGTACTCGAACGCCAGGCGGTGATGGGGCGAGCGCGTCCTTACGACATCCTGCGCTCCGATGCCGACGCCGACTACGAGCGCGAAGTGCGGATCGACGCTTCGGCTCTGGAACCGATGGTGGCCCGGCCGTCGCTCCCTTCGCTTTCCGTTCCCGTGTCCGAGGTCGCCGGCGTTCGGGTGGATCAGGTCTTCATCGGCTCGTGTACGAATGCCAAGATCGAAGACCTCCGTCTCGCAGCGCACGTCTTGGGCAGGGAACGCATTGCCGAACACGTGAGGCTGATGGTGACCCCTGCGACCCAGCGTGTATGGCGTCAGGCTAACGACGAGGGTTTGCTCGATCTCTTCGCGTCCGCAGGGGCGAGCGTTTCGACGCCGACGTGCGGGGCATGTCTCGGTGCCCACATGGGGGTGCTCGGCCCAGACGAGGTGTGCCTGTCGACCTCCAACCGGAACTACGTCGGCCGTATGGGAGATCGAAGCGCCCAGGTCTACCTTGCCAACCCCGCGGTTGCGATGGCGACTGCGGTTGCCGGAGAGATCGTTCATCCGAGCGCGGTGCGCGAGCTACCTCCCGTGCGTGAGGGGGCTCTCGTTGGCTAAGGCGTGGAAGTACGGCGACAACGTCGACACGGACGTGATCATCCCCGCGAGGTATCTGACAACGACCGACGAGGCGGAGTTGGCGCGCCACGCCCTCGAAGATCTCGATCCTGCATTCGCAGCGCAGGTGTCGCATGGTGACGTGGTCGTGGCCGGGACGAATTTCGGTTGCGGTTCGAGTCGCGAACACGCGCCCGTGTCGCTGCGAGGTGCAGGAGTGGGGGCCGTCATAGCGGTGTCGTTCGCTCGCATCTTCTTTCGGAACGCGATCAACACGGGTTTACCGATATTGGTGTGCCCGGAGGCGGTTCATGCGATCGATCACGGAGACGAGGTCGCGTTCGACGCGTCCTCAGGGGAGATCCACGACGTAACCAAGGGCGCTATTTTCCAGGCGGAGCCCCTTCCCGGATCGGTCCTGAGCATCGTCGCGGAAGGTGGGCTGGTTCCATGGGTGCGTAAGCGGATGGCGGAGGCTCGGTGAGCCCGCGCGTAGCGGTGTTACCCGGCGATGGGATCGGTCCCGAGGTCATCGCGGTCGCCGCGGGGACCCTCCCGGAAGACCTCGACCTCGTGTGGATCGACGCAGGCGCCGAGCGGTATCTGCGAACCGGGGACGTACTCCCCGACGAGCATCTCGAGGCGATCGCGGGCTGTGATGCGCTCCTCTTGGGAGCGGTAGGCGATCCACGCGTCCCCGACGGGGTACTCGAGCGAGGCATCTTGCTGCGACTCAGGAAGGAACTCGACCTCTACGTGAACGTTCGCCCATTCGAAGACCTCGGGATCGTGTTCGTGCGCGAGAACACGGAAGGCCTCTATTCGGGGTTGGGAAACGCGACGGATGACGAGGCGATCGAGCTGAGCATGAATACGCGGAGCGCGGTTCGTCGCTGCATCGGGTACGCCTTCGAACTTGCCGAGGCAAGGGGGGGCCGGCTCACTCTGGTTCATAAGACGATCGTGCTCGTTTATGCGGGGTCGATGTGGCGAGACGTCTTCTCCGAGCAGGCGAAAGAACATCCGACGGTCGAGGTCGCGTACGAGCACGTCGATGCGGCCGCCTACCACCTGGTGAGAGATCCCGGACGATTCGACGTGATCGTTACCGACAATCTCTTCGGCGACATCCTGTCGGATCTGGCGGCAGGTTTGGCCGGAGGTCTTGGGGCTGCCGCGAGTGCAAACGTGCATCCGAACGAGGCGACAAGGCCCACCCGTTGTCTGGGATTGTTCGAGCCCGTCCACGGCTCCGCTCCGGATATCGCCGGAACCGGCACGGCCGACCCGGCGGCAGCGATCGCTGCCGCCCAGAAGATGCTGTCCACCCTAGAGAAAGAGAAGGTGCATCCATGAGCCATCCGTATTTCCATATCTACGACTACTCGGTGACGACGAAACGTTCGGAGAGCGGTGTTTCCGAATCGCAAGCGAGTATCGACCTACGCGTGGGGGCCGAGCGCGCGCAGCATTCCGCCGCGGGCGTCGGCCCGGTCCACGCGCTCGAACGGGCATTGAGATCGTGTCTCTTGAACGAATACCCCGAGGTAGAGAGCCTGCGTTTGTGCGACTACAGCGTCGCCGTCGTGGATGCCGAGTTGGGGACGGCCGCCAGCGTGCGGGTCATCATCCGCGCGACAGACGGTTTTTCGAGTTGGGATGCCGGCGCGGTGTCGCAGAACGTGATCGACGCATCTTTCGAAGCGCTTTGTTCTGCAACGATCATGGGGATCCTGAGGGTGAGGGGCGGAGCGAAACAGCCGGCCTGATTCCCCCCCGCGGGCATTTTTGTAACGAGCGACCCAGAAAAGCGCGGCAC
>JAXDJP010000079.1:0-4408 GCA_034665645.1 Actinomycetota bacterium
GCTCTTTCGCGTCCTCGAGGGCCGCGCGCAGTGCCGCCGCCTCGCCCTCCGGAAGCCATCTCGCAACCGAGTCGGCGACGGTGAGAGCGCTCACATCGATTCCGTCTCGTTGCAACGCAACGATGGTCTTGTAAACGAAACTTCGATACTCGGCTGGTACCTTGATGCCTTCAACCACACCCGACTTGGTCCATTGGGCTTCTAAGCGAGCCATGTCGGCGTCCTCCCACCACGCCTCTTGGTTCGTCCGACGCGAACCCATCCCGAGGGGAACGACGTTCACGGGACGAGATCCCGCACGCCGCCACCTCGGTGCGGAGTGGAAATCGGGTTCGAACTGCAAGCGTTTCTCGTGGATCGCGCGTGGATCGTCTGTCGGGGTCATATGGAGAACCAATCGAAGCACCCTGCCTGCATCGTCGGGGACGTTTCCGGAATCGCGATGGGCGAGCGCTTCGTGGGGGGGCAGGTGGATCCCGGAAGGCTCGGGGAAGCGCGGCCCCTCTTTTGCGCGCGCCAGAAGATCCTCGACCTCGCGGTCGGACATCAAGTACCAGCCCTCCTCACTCAATGGGGCGCTGGTCGCCCTCGCATAAAGCGGTCAAGGCGTCGGAGATGTCCTCGATCTCGATACCTTTTTCGAGGTAAGAGTGAGCACCGAGCTTCATCGCTTGGTCTGCCATCGCTACCGCATCGAATCCCGAGAGGACCAGGATCTTCGTCTCCGGCGCGTCTTTGCGGATCTGCGGGATCGCCTGGAGGCCGTCCATCACCGGCATCGACAGGTCGAGGATCAGGGCGTCGGGACGCTGCGTCCGTACCTGCTCGATCGCTTCGGCACCGTCGCCGGCCTCACCCACGACCTCGAACTTCTTGGGATCGAGCGCGTAGCGAAGAAGCGTGCGGAAGTACACGACGTCGTCCGCGATGACGATCCGCCATAGTCTCAAGCGCCCGCATGCCTCTTCGAGGGAGGAATCGGTCGTTTCGCGGCAAACCTCCTTTTTGAACGTCCACCGAATCTTCATCACTCTAGCTTCCGACCTTGGGGGTACACAGATGAGTCTTGCTAGGCGCCAGATCAGCTTCCTGATCGTCCTATCGATGATGTGGGGGATCTTCTTCGTGGGAACGAAGGCCTCCGGGTGGGACGCCAAAGCCGCGCCTGCGCACCTCTTGGGGGCAGGGATCGATGCACGCGGAGTTCACGACATGGGCCGTGACATAGACATCGACGGCGTCATCTTCGAGGTCGCCGGCACTTCATCCGAAGCGGGCCTCCCGGTCCCGGCTACGTTCTCGCTCCAGGTCAGGACCGCTTCAGGCGAAGTAAGGGGACCGATCGGTCCGTTCACCGCCGGGCCCGACGGCCGTTTCGAAGCAACCATCCCGGCGACCGCAACTGAGGGGATCTACGCTCCCGAAGACGCCGGCTTTCAGGCCGTGGCCGCGATCGAGGTCGTTAACGCCTCTTTCAAGGACGCTGCCGCGACGTGGAGTGCCGAGCGCGCAGGTGTCGCGGCTCTCCGCCTCAGCAAGTCCGTGAAGAACGTGCGGATCCAGAACAGCTTCGTTTCTGCGGTCGGTTGGGTTAAGCCCGGGGAGTCGTATCCCTCACGGATCCTTGTCCGCAACTACAAGAAGAAACCCGCGCTCAACGCTCGCGTGAAAGTGCGGCGCGTGAACGGAACGAAGTTCCTCAGCGCGAAGCCCACGAAAGGCTCGGGCAAGGCGAAGATCCGCCGAGGCGCGATCGTGTGGAAGATAGGGAAGATCCCCGCCGCGAGCAAGGGCGTCCCGGGAGCGAAGACGCTCCTCGTTACGGCGCGCGCCAAGAGCACCAAGCAAGACCCGAAGGTCGTGTGGAAGAACCTTTCCTCGAAAGCCAAACTTCGTTACCGCGGACATCGCAAGGCCATCAAGTCCACGAGCCACGGCCCCAAGGTGATCCCGCCCGACCAGGCCTACGACACCGCCCGGTACGGAGACAGGCCGTTCCCAGTCGTCCCGGTCGACTACTTCGATCGCAAGCACGACGCGGCTCACAGCGGAGAGATCTTGGCGAAAACCATCAACTCGCCGAAGAAGGAAGGATCGACCTTCAATCTCTACCAAGAGATGTCGTACAAGCAGCTCTACCCCAACGGAACGGTGCCCTCGGCGGGGATCGCAACCGCCGACTTCAACGTCAAATGGAAGAGCGATCGCTACAAGGAGAACGGCTTCCAGTTCACCGAGATCCAGCCACAAGGGAGCTGTCACGGCGCGACGCAGCCGAAGGGAACAGAGGGAACTCCGCTGTACAGCGAGCGCATCCACGACGGTTGGTACCAACTTCCCGGCACAACCGATTATTACGGCGACGACCGTTACGGAACGGCCATCGTCGGATCCCTCGCGGGCGTCGGCAGCCTGCAAGCTATCGATGACGCTTGTGGCCCGACCGGGAAAGCCGTTTACGACGCCGCACATATCGCGGATCCGGAGATCGACTACTCCGATTACGACACCGACAAGGACGGAGTCGTCGACTTCTTCATGATGATCTTCACGGGAGTGGGCGGGCACGGCGTGTCGCAAACGAGCGCACCCCCCTACGACAACATCTGGCCCCACTCCTCGACCCTCGAAAGCTATACAGACGCAGAGACCGGGCTGAAGGGGTATATCTCCGACGATCAGCTGAAGGATCTCGAGGGAAAGAAGCTCTACTACACGAACGCGTCGCGGACGCAGATGACGCGCAAGAAGACGAAGTTCCCCGTTTACGTACGGGTCGGCCCGTACAACGTGAACCCCGAGGACGCCGTCGATCACGCGAGCGTTATCTCGCACGAGTACGGACACTCGCTGGGACTCCCCGACTTCTACTCGACGGGAAGCCGCGAAACGTACGGCGACTGGAACCTCATGGCCACCGACAAGTCGCAGAACATGGACGTCTTCTCCAAGCAAGAGCTCGGCTGGTTGGTTCCCCGCGTTCTCGGCAAGGGCAAGAAGACGATCAAGGGTTGGCACGACTCCAAACGAAACACTCACCGGATCGATTGGCGTACGAAGAGCGGCAAGAAGTACCGGTTGAAGGGCAAGAGCGTGAACAACGGCGAGGGCTACACCGCCCCGCTGCCGCGTCGCCAGATCATCGACCCGAAGAAGCTTCGTGACAATGCCTCGCCCACGCACCTGTGGTGGTCGGAGTCCGGCAACGATTTCGGTTGCCCTCCGGGGGGCGGTCACAACCTCGACATCTACCTTCCCGAGCTCGAGCATCTCGAGCCGGGCACTCCCGTCACCGTCTCGTTCAAAAGCCTCTTCGAGATCGAATGGGATTTCGATTACGGGTTCGTGATGTACTCGACCGACCAGGGCAAGACCTACACGTCGATGCCTTCTGCGAACGGTTACACCACGCCGGCCACGCAGAACCCGAATGCGAACGGGTGCCAGCAACAGTTCGGAAACGGGCTGACGGGGACGCCCGCGTCGTACGACGGTGGAACGGCACCCATCGATCGGGTGCGGGGCATCTACCCCGATGGTCCCTTCGTGGAGGACTCTTACGACCTGAGTGCTGCGGTCGGTCAGAACACCGTTCTTCGGTTCACTTACTCGACCGACCCTGGGCTTGCGAAGAAGGGTTGGTTCATCGATGACCTCATCGTCAAAGCCGGCGACCAGGTCATCTACAAGTCCGACTTCGAGAAGGGCGACAAGGGAAACAAGATCTACAACGGCGGGTGCCAGGAGGACCTGACGACGGCGCAGCAGTGCACCCACGGTTGGTCCCTAGTCAACGCGGCCGCGGGCTCTCCGGCGGATCACGCCTACTACATGGAGATGCGAGACCGATCTGGTTTCGACGTCGACGGTAAGGGCCAGAACGATCGCGATGCCATCGCATTCGACCCCGGTTTGCTGCTCGTCTACACCGACGAGGCTCATGGCTACGGCAACGCCGGCACCGACGATCCTCCAGCGCAAACGCCCCTCGACTCACAGCCGGAGGTTGGGGAGGCCGCGCCGAACCTGAACGATGCCGCCTGGACCGCGGTGGCCGACGACAACGTCTACACCGACTTTGGAGCCGGTCATACGGATAACTACGAAGACCCGGAACCCGAGGCGGACAAGGAACAGGGTGACAACCCCGATACGAACTGGCATTTCCAGTTCGGCTGCCTCAAATTCAAGGTTCTGAAGATGTCCGGAACGGACATCAACGCCTCCAAGAACCTGACCGGGAACGTGGCCTTCAAGATCGGGGATGGGTGCGCCAAGTTCAACTACGGTTACTAATCACCTAAAAATCGAGAAATCCCTGGAAGGGGGGGCCGTTCGGCCCCCCCTTTTCGCGCCGGGAACCCCCCTGAAAGGCTCAAGAAGCAGGCTCCGAAGGTCGATTCCAAAT
>JAXDJP010000080.1:0-6154 GCA_034665645.1 Actinomycetota bacterium
TGTGGATGTAGGCACGGGTCTGAAGGCCCGGCTCCAGGGCGCGGGTAACGGCCCCTCCTGCAACCCGTCTTTCCTCGCGGTCACTCGAAGACAACCTAGATAACGCCTCCTGCAACGTCTTCGGTCCGTCGAGGTCGACCTCTATGCGAGACGTGAGGTCGTTGAAGAGCCGGGACCACGCAGAGCGTCCCGTGACTGCTTTCTCCGCGAGGATCCGCTCCTCGGGTTCGCTGAGCAGGTGCTTGCGCGACCGTCGCAGCACCGAGAGGTAGTGCGCCGCGAATCCAAGACGTGGATCCTCAAGGAGAGCTTCGGCCTCCGCATCTCCGAGCGCCGTCCATTCGAGGTCGAAGAAGAGGAGGAGCGTCGTGACCTCGGTCATGCGCTCTTCGACCTTCTGCACGAGCGCGCCGCGCTTGGGGTCTTGGGTGTCGGCGGTGAACGCCAACCTCGCGAACGAAGAAGCCCGGCCCCCGAGTTCCATGATCTCTCCATAAGAGGTCATGAAGTCGACGAGTTTCGCCGCGTCGAAGCCACCGACCTTGCCTCGCTGCTCGTGAAGGCGGCCCGCGATCTCGAGAGCGCGATCCAGGTACGCCTCGACCCCCTCCTCACCTCGGCCCTCGACGAGAGGATCGATGTCCCAGGTGAGTTCCGAGATGGTGTCGACGGCCATCCCCTGACCATAGTCGCGGGCGGCTTGGTCGAGCGCCGTCGCCCCGTTCCCGGGAATACTTTGCTCAGCTAATTAGTTATGCTAAATGAATATGACGAACACACGCCAAGAGCAAGAGATCGATATCCAGCTGGTCGCCCGGCTTCGCCTGGCCGTGGGACGCCTCGCACGGCGACTCCGCCAGCAAGCCGAGGCCGACATCAGCCCATCCGGGCTCTCGGCGCTCGCCATCATCGAACGCGGCCCCCTCACCCTCGGAGAATTGGCGGCGCGCGAGCGGGTGCGCCCCCCTTCTATGACTCGCATCGTTGCCAAGCTGGAGGAGACCGGCCTCGTGTCCCGGACTCCCGACGACCAAGACGGGCGCGTCTACCGAGTCGCACTAACGCACGAAGGGAAACAAACCATTCAGCGGATCCGCACGCGCAAGAACGCATACCTCGCCAAGAAGCTGCGGTCCCTCTCGCGTGCCGACATCGAAGCCCTCGAGCGTGCGGTCGAGACGTTCGAACGGATCCTCGAGGAGGACGGTTCTTGAGTCCGCTGACGCGGGCGGCCGGGAAAACCTTCAGATCACTTCGCATCCGGAACTACCGTCTTTACTTCGCCGGTCAGATCGTGTCGATGAGCGGCACGTGGATGCAGATCGTCGCGCAGTCGTGGCTCGTCCTGCGGCTGACAGGAAGCGGAGTCGCCCTTGGTTTGATCACCGCGCTCCAGTTCGTTCCCGTACTCGTCGCGGGAGCCTGGGGAGGAACGCTCGCCGATCGCTTCGACAAACGCATGCTGGCGACGTGGACACAGGTCGTCGCTGCGGTGCTCGCTCTATCGCTGGGCCTCGTAGTCGCGACCGGGGTCGTCGAGCTATGGATGGTCTACGTGTTCGCCTTCTTGCTCGGCTGCGTCGCCGTCGTCGATGTTCCCGCCAGACAGAGCTTCGTGATGGAGATGGTCCCCGAGGAGGACGTCCCCAACGCCATCGGCCTCAACACGACGATCTTCACGTCGGCACGCATCGTGGGTCCGGCTATCGCCGCGGTTCTGATCTCAGCCGTCGGACTCTCGTGGTGCTTCTTCATCAACGGCATCTCGTTCATCGCGGTGATCGCCGGCCTTCTCGCGATGGACCCTTCCGAGCTTCGCAAGGTTCCACGCGTTGGCCGTAAGAAAGGGCAGGTACGCGAAGGCCTCCGCTACGTGTGGATGACCCCGGAGCTCCGCTCGACGCTGCTCCTGATGACGGTCGTCGGAACCCTTGCGTTCAACTTCAGAGTCCTTCTGCCTCTGATGGCGGAATCGGTGTTCGGAGGCGGAGCCGGCGTCTACGGCCTGTTGTCTTCGGTGATGGGTGTCGGCACACTGTTCGGCGCGTTGGTCTCGGCGGGACGGGCTCGCCCGAGTCGCGCCCTGCTGGTCGGGTCGACGGTTCTGTTCGGCGCCCTGATGATCGCTGCCGCGGCCGCTCCGAACCTTGCGCTCGAACTCGCGGCGCTGATACCGCTCGGTGCGGTCAGCATCATCTTCGTCGCGACCGCGAACTCGACCCTGCAACTGAATTCGACCGATGCGATGCGCGGTCGCGTGATGGCCCTCTACTCAGTCGTGTTCCTCGGATCGACGCCCATCGGGAGTCCGTTCGTGGGTTGGTTGGCGGAAGCGGTCAATGTCCGGGTCGCCTTCCTGGTCCCGGGGGTAGCGACACTCGCAGCCGGGATCTGGGCCGTGTATGGATTGCGAGAGGCGAAGCTCGCCGATGGAGACATCGAGATAGCACCTCTGCCGGAGGATCCGTCCTTCTGGTCACACGCCATAGCGAGGCCGGCTCGCACCCTTGAGGCAGCCGGCCGCTGGATACGGGGAACCGCCGCCGACCTCGCCACCCGTTACCACCATCGGCGTCCCGACCGCCCCGGCGACCTCGACGACGGTCTCGACTAAGCCTTCGCTACCAGTCGACGGAGATGAGCGGCGGACGCTGCAGTGTTTGCAACACGACGCAGTACTGCTGCGTTTTCTGAGCGAGCTTCTCTAGGTCGTCGGCCCCCGCCTCGGGAGCGTCGATGCGCAGATGCAAACGGATGTCCTGGAATCCCACAGGCACATCGCGGTCGACGCCGAGCGTTCCGCGCAGGTCCAGATCCCCGTCCGCAGTGACCTCGATATGCGCGATCGGGATGCCCATAGCGGAAGCGACCATCTGACATGTGATCTGCGCGCAAGCCGCTAGCGCCCCGAGCAGCATGTCACCGGAACAAGCCCCGGTCCCCGCTCCCCCGACTCCCTTGTGAGCTTGAGCCTCGTGGATCGCTTGGCCGACTGCTACCGAACATGCGATCGGGGCGTCACCCTCCACGCCGGACGCGGAAAGCGTGATCGTTGCCGACGATGGGTCTTGTCGATAGCGATCCTTAAGCGGCTTTTGGACCGTTCGTAAGTCCGACATCTCTACCTCCCGGCGAAAGAAAGTTTGTGTGACGCTCCCCAGAGTGCCCGCAACCGGCTGCCTTAGCAAGAGGCAGCTGCCTGTGCGCCTCTCGGCTAGCCTTCGGCGATGAGCGACACCGAACGACGTTTCGAAGGCAAGGTAGCCCTCATCACGGGGGCGGCGTCTGGGATCGGACGGGCTGCGGCGATCCGTTTCGCACGAGAAGGGGCCCGAGTCGCGGTCGTCGACCGCGACGAGGAAAACGGTCCGCCGGTTGCCGAGGAGGTCGGGGGCAACTTCTTTCCCGCCGATGTCAGCGATCCCGACTCGATCCAGCGCGCCGTTGACGGAACCGTTCGGACGTTTGGAGAGATCGACTACGCCTATCTGAACGCAGGAGTCGTGACTGGAGAGAACGACATCACGAAGGTTTCCGTCGAGAGCTACCGGCGCGCCATCGGAGTGAATGTGGACGGTGTCGTATTCGGAGCGCGTTCCGTCGTTCCCGTGATGCGTCGAGGTGGTGCGATCGTGGCAACGGCCTCGCTCGCGGGATTGGTCCCCTATCCCGGCGATCCGATCTACGCCGTCACGAAGCACGCGGTCGTCGGACTCGTCCGCTCGCTCGCCGAGCAACTGCAAGAGCGCGGCATCTCGATCAACGCCGTCTGCCCCGGCTTCACCGAGACCCCGATGCTGGGCGGGTTCGTCGAGGCCTTCCGCGACGCCGGGTTCCCGCTTCTCGATCCTATGGAAGTTGCCGGCGCGGTCCTCGACATCGTTACCTCGGACAGGTCGGGTGAGGTCTTCATTTGCCAGCCGGGCCGCACGTGCGAGCCGTACAAGTTCCGAGGGGTCCCCGGCCCCCGGTCGGAGGGGGCCGAGGGGATGCCGCCACCGATCCGCCCCGGAGAGACGCCCTCGGCCTAAGCCATCTTCTCGTGCGGGTATGCCGCCGCACGGTTCTGGAACGACAGGATCTTCGGATTCTGCACGACGCCATCCTTGATCTCGATCGCCTTCTTGATCGTGATGTCGGCGTCCCATGCTTCGGGGCCTGCCATCACCGTGGGTAGGTATGGCAGAAGCGCCTCGCTGACCTCCCACGTCGCCGAATCCCACAAATAAGACGGGCTGTGATCGACCGCGTAGTAGTTGACCCGGTCGCCCACGCTGAACATCGGTTCGGTGAACGTTGTCGGCCTCGCCCACTCGAAACCCATCCCGGCATCGCAAGAGACGTCGACGATCAAGCTGCCGGGCGAAAAGAGCTTGAGCTGGTCGTTCGACACGAACATGTAGGGCGCCTCGGGATCCTGAAAAACGCAATTAACCACGATGTCGTACTCGGCAAGGAACTGGGCAAGTGGCGCGGATCCCGACTCGGACATCGCGGTCAGATCCGAGTTATCACCATCCTGGGCTGCGAACTGAGCGAACTCGGCGGAATGAACCGGGGACGCGACCGCCGCCGGTTCGCGCTGCGTGAGAACGGTCACGTCGAAAACGCCGAGCGCGTTCAACGCCGTCACCGCACCACGACCGGTCGCGCCGAAACTGATCACGGCGGCCCGGAGCCGCCTTCCGTATTGGCCGGTCTGTCCCACGAGTCGCAGCGCGTGGAGTACCGACGCATAACCCGCGAGTTCGTTGTTCTTGTGGAACACGTGGAGGCTGAACGTCCCGTCCGAGGCCCAGTGGTTCATCGCCTCCCATGCGATCAGGGTGAGACGACGATCGATCGCGTTCTGGGTCAGCGCTTCATCCTGAACGCAATGGGGCCATCCCCACAGAACCTGACCCTCGTGCATCTCGACAAGATCCTCGGGCAGCGGCTTCGGCAGGATGATGACGTCGCACTCTTCGATAAGGGCCTTGGCAGGGAGAACTCCGGCAACCACCCGCTCGAGGTATTCCGTCGTCATTCCGAAACGGCTGCCGTATCCCTCCTCCAGATACAGCAAACGTCTGACGTGCGGGTCGACGTCCTCTAGATGAAGGGGATGGATAGGAAGGCGGAACTCGTTCTCCTTACGAGATCGCCCGAACGCCCCAACCTTCAGATCGGTCACGACGCCGCCCCGGTTCTCATCCTCGAACGATAAGTCCTTTACGGTGAGCACCTTCTAAGACCTTCTGGTGGAGGAAGCCATGGACATCGAGTACACGATGAACCTCCGAACGGACGGCGAGAAGATGGCTCGTGCCGCGGCTCGTGATCTCGACGCGCACGTCCCAACCTGTCCCGAGTGGAACGTCGCCAAGCTAGTGATCCACACGGGACAGCATCATCGCTGGGTCGCGGACGCGGTACGAGGTGGAGGGACGCCGCCCGAGCGCCCCGGGAAGCCCGGCTTGCGAGGAGACGAACTCATCGAGTGGTTCCGCGCGGGCTGGCAAGAGCTAGCCGACCTCCTCGACGACAGTGACGATGAGACTCCAGCGTGGAGCTGGTCGGGAGACAACCGCGTGGGGTTCTGGCGGCGCCGCACGACGCTCGAGACGCTGGTGCACCGATGGGACGCCGAGAACGCGACCGGAACGGGCACGTCGCTGGACCCCGAGTTATCGAGCGACGGCATCGACGAGATGCTCTTCGTGATGCTCGCAACCGACGACTCGACTTACAAGGGGAAGAAAGGCGTGATCGAGGTCGGGCCCACGGACGCGCCGGGTGCGTGGGTGTTGCCGCTCGAGGAAGGAACGAAAGCGATCGCCTCGCGCGCCACCGGAGACGGCTCGCCCGACGGCGCCACAGCACGGATCACCGGACCAGCGGAAAGCCTCCTCTTGTTCTTGTGGGGCCGACTGGGACCGGAGGCCGTAACGATCGACGGCGATCGCGCGCTGTTCGACGACTTTCGTAGCTGGGCCGAGTAGCGCTTTTCATCGTTGGCACCGTCTTGGCGATCGGCATTGACGTAAGGAGGAGACAAATGGCTCAAGCGAATGCGATCATCCTGCGGATCCGCGCGTCCGAAGCAGAGGAATTCGAAAGGCTGTTCGAAGCAGAAGAGATACCTCTGTGGGACGAATACACCGCAGCGGGCAAA